>NZ_JBFUFC010000067.1:0-17911 GCF_056403635.1 Microbacterium sp. P2_F9
GTGCTGAGGATGTCAGGCGCGACGACGAGCCAGCCCTGCTCCGCGAAGCGATCGGCCACATCGCGGATGTGGTCGACCAGACCCCAGATCTCGTGGATCACGATGAGCCCGCCGACGGGCTCGCCGTCGGGCCGGGCGACATACGCGTCGAACGCGGTGCCATCGGGGGCGGTCAGGGCGATCGTCTGCGACACGGCTCTCCTCAGGGTCGGGTTTCTCACCCTACGCCGCTGACCCCACGGGCCGGGGCGGACCCAACTGCGGGGCAGTCATGCGACACGCCGGACGATGGATGCCTCGGCACGGCGTTTCGCCGCGCACCCCCGCAGTTGGGCTCGCCTCCGGGCTACTCGCGGAGAGTCGCGCCGAAGCGCTCCTGCGTCACGGCGACTCCGGCGAGCTTCGCCTCGGTCGCCTCGGCCGCCGTCAGGGTGCGGTCGGGCGCGCGGAAGCGCAGGGCGAACGTCAGGCTCTTCGAGCCTGACGGCACCCCGGCGCCGCGGTAGTCATCGACGATCCGGACGGACTCGAGCAGTTCGCCGGCGCCTTCAGTGAGCGCGGCCTTGACCGCGGCGGCGGGCACCTCCGCGCCGACCACCAGCGAGACGTCCTGCGTCGCGGCCGGGAACGTCGAGAGCGTCGCGGCCGTGACCCGCTCCCCCGCGAGCGAGAGCACGAGGTCGAGATCGAGTTCGGCGACGACGACGCGACCAGGAAGATCGGATGCCTCGCTCACAGCGGGCAGCAGCTCGCCGACATACCCGACCTCGGTCGCGCCCACGGACAGCACACCGGTGCGGCCCGGGTGCAGGGCCGCCCGTTCGGTCTGGGCGACGTCGATGGACACGCCGGCGGCGCCGGCGATCGTCCGCACCGCGTCGAGCGCATCGACCAGGTCCGCGGCGACGCCCGGCTGGCCGGGCTGCTTCGCGATGCGGCTGCCGGTCAGCAGCACGGCGACATGCTTGTGCTGCGGCGGGATCGAAGCATCGAGCTCGGCGAGGGTCGCGGCATCCGGTCGCACCGCGAGGGGCGGGACGAACGAGGTGCCGTACTGAACCGCAGGCTCGGGGAGGAAGACCGAGCCGGTCTCGAAGAGCGCGAGATCGGTGAAGCCGCGCGACAGGTTGCGGTGGGCGGTCTGAAGCAGCCCAGGGATCAGCGAGCGGCGCAGGAACGGCGCCTGGCCGTCGAGCGGGTTCGCGAGCCGGATCGACGGGAGGTGCTCCCCCGTTGCCGAACCATGCAGGTCGTTCTGCTCTTCGGTCGTGAAGCCGAAGGAGGGGACCTCGACGAAGCCGGCGGCGGCGAGCGCGTTCGCCACGCGCCGACGACCGTGCTGCGCGGGCGTGAACCCGCGGCCGGACGGCGGTGTGGGCAGGATCGACGGGATGCGGTCGTAGCCCTCGATGCGGGCGACCTCTTCGGCCAGGGTCCACTTGTCGGTCAGGTCGGGCCGCCACGACGGCGGGTGCACCGACCAGTGGTCGCCGGCGTCGTGGACCTCGCAGCCGATCATCTCGAGCGCGGCGACGATCTCGTCCGTCGTGTAGTCGACGCCGATGAGGCCCTCGACGAAGCCGCGGGGCAGATCGATGCCCGCGATCTCGACGGTCGCGAACAGCGCACCGCCCACCTCGGTGTCGAGGGTGCCGCCGGCGTGCTCCACCATGAGGTCGGCGACCCGGCGAGCGGCGACGAACGGCACGAGCGGGTCGACGCCGCGCTCGAAGCGGCGCGAGGCTTCGCTCGGCAGCTTGTGCCGGCGTGCGGTGCGTGCGATCGAGACGGTGTCGAAGGTCGCCGCTTCGATGAGGACGTTGCGGGTGGTGCCGCTCATCTCGGTCGCTCCGCCGCCCATCACGCCGGCGAGGCCGATCGGGCCGGACTCGTCGGTGATGAGGAGGTCTTCGACGTCGAGCGTGCGCACCTTGCCGTCGAGCGTCTCGAGCTGCTCGCCTGCGGCAGCGCGGCGGACCGTGATGCCGCCCTGGAGCTGGTCGAGGTCGTACCCGTGGATCGGCTGCCCGAGCTCGATCATCACGTAGTTGGTGATGTCGATCAGGATGCCGAGCGATCGGATGCCGGCCAGCGTCAGGCGGGCGACCATCCACGAGGGCGTCGGCTTCGTGGCGTCGACGTCGCGCACGATGCGGACGACGAATTCGGATGCCCCGACCCGGCCTCGGATCGGATTCTGGTCGTCGACGGCGATCGCGAAGCCGGAGACCGGCTGCTCGAGCTCGCCCCACTCCCGGTCGCCCGGGTCGCGGTAGGCCGCGCCCGTCGCGTGCGAGTACTCGCGGGCGATCCCGCGGATCGACAGGGCGTAGCCGCGGTCAGGGGTGACGTTGACATCGACCGCGACATCGTCGAGGCCGAGCAGGGCGATGGCGTCGGTGCCCACTGGGGCGTCGAGGCCGAGCTCGACGAGCCGCAGGATGCCGCTGTGCTCTTCGCCGAGGCCGAGCTCCTTCGCCGAGGCGATCATGCCGTCGGAGACATGGCCGTACGTCTTGCGCGCCGCGATCGGGAACGGGCCGGGGAGCACTGCCCCCGGCAGCGTCACGACGACCTTGTCGCCGGCGAAGAAGTTGCCTGCACCGCACACGACGCCGTGCACGGCCGGGCCGCCGTCCGCCGCGAGCTGGCCATCTGGCGCGACCTGCACCTGGCACCAGCGGATGGTCTTGCCGTTGGACTGGGGCTCCTCGACGAACTCGAGCACCTCGCCCACGACGATAGGACCCTGCAGGTCGAAGCGGAAGACGTCCTCCTCTTCGAACCCGACCGACACCAAGGCCGCGAGGACGTCCTCGGGCGAGGCATCCGCTGCCAGATCGACGTACTCACGCAGCCACGAAAGCGGGACGCGCATCAGACCACCATCCCGAACTGCTCGCTGAAGCGGACATCGCCCTCGGCCATGTCGCGCATGTCCTGCACATCCGAGCGGAACATGAGGGTCCGCTCGATCCCCATCCCGAACGCGAAGCCCGAGTACACCTCCGGGTCGATCCCGGCCGCACGCAGCACGTTCTGGTTGACCATGCCGCAGCCGCCCCACTCGATCCAGCGCGCGCCGCCCTTGAAGGTCGGATGCCAGAGGTCGAGCTCGGCCGACGGCTCGGTGAAGGGGAAGAAGTTGGCGCGGAACCGGGTCTTCGCCTCGGCTCCGAACAGGGCGCGCGCGACGTGATCGAGCGTGCCCTTGAGGTGCGCCATCGTGATGCCCTTGTCGATCACGAGCCCCTCGAACTGCGAGAAGACAGGAAGATGCGTCGCATCGAACTCGTCGGTGCGGTACACCCGGCCGGGGCAGATGACGTAGATCGGCAGTTCGCGCTCGAGTGCCGACCGCACCTGGACGGGACTCGTGTGGGTGCGCATCACCAGGTGGCGGTCGACGGGGTCGACGAAGAAGGTGTCCTGCATCTGCCGCGCGGGATGGTCGACGTCGAAGTTCAGCGCGTCGAAGTTGAACCACTCGTGCTCGAGCTCGGGCCCCTCTGCGACCTCCCAGCCCATGCCCACGAAGATGTCGCCGACCTGCTCCTGGAGGAGGGTGAGCGGATGCCGCGCCCCGACGCGCGCGCGCTGCGCGAGTGCCGTGATGTCGAGGCGCTCCGCCTCGAGCCGGGCGGCGCTCTCGGCCGCGGCCAGCTCCTCCTCGCGGGCGACGAGCGACTGGGTCACGCGGCCCCGGGCCTGACCGATGAGCTTGCCGAACTCCGCCTTGCGCTCGGGTGCGACATCGCGCAGCCGGGAGTTCAGTCGGGCGAGCGGCGAGCCCTCGGCAGTGTGCGCGGCACGCGCGGACTTGAGGGCCGCGGTGTCGGCGGCGGCGCCGATGGCGTCCAGGGCGTCCTGGACCGCGGCATCCACCGCCTCAGGGGTGATTTCGGGAGCGTCAGACACGAGAGTCGAGTCTACCGACGACCCGCCGGTCAGCCTGTCGTGCCTGCGGTGGCGGGCTCGAGGCGATCAGGAGCCGCCGGCGTCGTCGTGCTCGATGCGGCGCACCGCCTCCTGCGCGGCGATCGTCTCGGTGGCGGTCGTCGGGGCGTTGGCGGGAGCGGGACCCGCGATGACCTTCGGCGAGCGCCGGAGGCGCCGCTCCACGAGGCGCGCGACGTACGAGAGCGCGAGGCAGAGCGATACGTAGATCGTGCCCGCGACAATGGCCGCGGGGATGAGCGGCGACCCGAGGACCGCATTCGAGCCGAGGAGCTTCGCGAAGTAGAGCAGCTCGGGATACGTGATGATGAAGCCGAGCGCGGTGTCCTTCAGGGTCACCACGAGCTGCGCGATGATCACCGGCAGCATCGCCCGGATCGCCTGCGGCAGCAGCACAAGGCGCATGACGCCGGCCTTGCGAAGGCCGATCGCATAACCCGCTTCGCCCTGGCCGCGCGGCAGTGACTCGACGCCGGCGCGGACTACCTCGGCGAGCACCGACCCGTTGTAAGCGACCAGGGCGATGACGACCGCCCAGTACGACGTCATCTTGATGCCGATGACCGGCAGCCCGTAGTAGAGCAGGATCATGAAGACCAGCACCGGAACGGCGCGGAAGACCTCGGTGATCCAGGTGACCGGGATCCGGATCCAGGCGTGATCCGACAGGCGCCCGATCGCCAGGACGAAGCCGAGCGCGAGCGCGCCGACGGCCGCGACGGCGAACGCGGCGAGGGTGCGCAGGGTCGCGAGCGCGAACTGCTCCCAGATGCGGGTGAAGGTGAAGGCGTACCACTTCTCGGCCGAGAACTGGCCGGTCACCCAGAACCGCCAGACGACCCAGGCGAGCAGCGCCAGCACCACGAGGATGGTGAGGATGCCGAGGATCCGGTTGCGGAGAATCGCCCGGGGTCCGGGCACGTCGTACAGGACGGAACTCATCGCGCGATCCTCCAGCGGTTCTCGAGCGATCGCTGCAGCCAGGCCAGCAGCAGCACCAGAACGACGAAGATGAGCATGACCCAGAGGATGGTGACCAGCTGGTTTTCACCCTTCTCACTCATCTCGGCGCGGATGTTGCCGAGATTGACGACCGCGAATCCGGCGGCGACCGTCGTGTTCTTGAGTAGCGCGATGAACACGCTCATCATCGGCGGGATCACCGACCGCGTCGCCTGCGGGAGGATGACGAGGGTCATGACCTGGCCGAACGTCAAGCCGATGGCGCGTGCGGCTTCGGCCTGACCCACCGGCACGGTGTTGATGCCCGACCGGATGGTCTCGGCGACGTACGTCGCGGTGTAGATCCCGAGCGCCCAGACCGCCAGCACGAGGAAGTTCGCCCGCCCCGGAAGCAGGAGGGGCATGCAGAACGCGAAGAAGAACATCACGAGCGTCAGGGGCGTGTTGCGGATCCAGTTCACGTACACGGTCCCGACCGCACGGGCCACCGGAATAGGCGAGACCCGCATCGCCCCGACGATGATGCCGAGGATGATCGCGATCACGGCGCCGCCGAAGAAGAGCACCACGGTGCCCCACAGTGCGGCCACCCAGATGTCTGGATAGTCGATGATCTGGTTCACGACCGGCTCCTCCGCTGGTCAGAGGTGGCGGCCCCCGCGGACGGGCGCCGCCACCTGCCGGTCAATTGATGGGATCGACCGCGGGCTGCGTACCCTCGACCCCGGCCGGGCCGAGGTTCTTGTCGAAGATGGCCTGCCAGATGTCCGGCCCGTCGGTGAGCATCGAGTTGATGAACTCCTGCATCGCGGCGTCGTCCTTGGTGAGGCCGATGCCGTAGCGCTCCTCACTGAAGGGCTCGCCGACGACCTTGAGCGCGTCCGGGTCCTGCGCGGCGAAGCCGATCAGGATGGACTCGTCGGTCGTGACAGCGTCGACCTGCCCGTTCTTGAGCTGCTCGACGCACTGCGAGTAGGTGTCGAACTCCGTGGTCGTGGCATCCGGATACTCGTCCTTGATCCGCTGGATCGACGTCGACCCGGTGGCCGAGCACACGTTCTTGCCGGCGAGGTCATCGGGTCCGGTGATGTCCGAGTTGTCGGCTGCGACGAGCAGACCCTGGCCGGTGAGGAAGTAGGGGCCGGCGAACGAGATCAGCTCCTTGCGCTTGTCCGTGATCGAGTACGTGCCGACGTAGTAGTCGACGTCCCCGTTGACGAGCGCCTGCTCGCGGTTGGCGGACGGGATCGCGGTGAACTCGATCTTGTCCTCGTCGTAGCCGAGCGATGCGGCGATCCACCGCGCGATGTCGACGTCGAAGCCTGTGCGGTCGCCCGTGGTCGGGTCGAGGTAGCCGAGGCCCGGCTGATCCTCCTTGACACCGACCTTGACAGTGCCGCGCTCGGTGATCGCATCGAAGGTCGGGCTGCCGTCGATCGTGACATCGGTGGCAACCTCGAACCAGGCGCCCGCCGACTCGCTGGGCGACGCCTCGCCATCCGGTGTCGTGCCTGGCGTGCCGCTGTTGCACGCCGTGAGTGTCAGAACCGCTGCTGCGGCCAGGCCGAGGCCTGTGATGATCCGTGACTTTCGCATGTGACTGCTCCTTGGGTGCGCATGTTCCTGCTGGTTCCGTATCCGACGTTCGGGTCCGTCCGGATGTAACTCGTGTGTGGGCGGCGGTCCTTTCTCGCGGCGACAGGGTTCAGTGGGTGAGGAGCTTCGAGAGGAAATCCTTCGCCCGCTCGCTCTTCGGGTGCGTGAAGAACTCCTCGGGAATGGCCTCCTCGACGATCTGGCCGTCGGCCATGAAGACGACGCGGTCGGCCGCTTTGCGGGCGAAGCCCATCTCGTGGGTGACGACGATCATCGTCATGCCCTCGAGGGCGAGGCTGACCATGACGTCGAGCACCTCGTTGATCATCTCGGGGTCGAGAGCACTGGTCGGCTCGTCGAAGAGCATGACCTTGGGGTTCATCGCGAGCGCCCGGGCGATCGCGACGCGCTGCTGCTGGCCACCCGACAGCTGCGCAGGCAGCTTGCCTGCCTGCTGCCCGACACCGACCCGGTCGAGCAGAGTCTTGGCCTGCCGCTCGGCATCCGCCTTCTTCATCTTGCGGACCTTGATCGGCCCCAGCGTCACGTTGTCGAGGATCGTGAGGTGCGCGAACAGGTTGAACGACTGGAAGACCATCCCGACGTCCGCGCGCAACTCGGCCAGGCCCCTGCCCTCTTTCGGCAGCTCCTTGCCATCGATCGAGATGGTGCCGCTCGTGATGGTCTCGAGGCGGTTGATCGTGCGGCACAGCGTGGACTTGCCCGACCCGGAGGGTCCGATCACCACCACGACTTCGCCACGGTTGACCGTCAGGTCGATGTCCTTCAGCGCCTGGAAGTCGCCATAGTGCTTCTGGACATTCGAGACCACGACCAGCGGGTCCCCACGCCGGACCGTGATGTTGGACGTTTTGGGGGCACTGCCGTCTTCTGGCGCCATACCCGCACCCTATGGGCGATGCGGATGCCTCTGCCAGGCCTTGCCGTGAGGCTTTACCGAGATGTAACAGGCGGCGGGCGCTCAGTCCGCGGCGACGGCCCGCTGGGCGAACGCGCTTTCGTACAGGCACACGCTGGCAGCGGTGGCGAGATTCAGCGACTCGGCGGAGCCGTAGATCGGCAGTCGCAGCGCGAGGTCGGCGTACTTGAGGGCCTCTTCGTCGAGGCCCCTGGCCTCGTTGCCGAACAGCCAGGCCGTGGGTTCGGCGAGCGTGCCACGCGACGCGAGGAAGTCCTCTCCCCCGACATCCGCGGCGATGACCCGCAGCCCCGCGGCATGCGCGCGCTCGACGACGACGGCGAGGTCGGCGCCGATCGCGACCGGCAGGTGAAAGAGCGAACCGGTGGTCGCACGGACCACCTTGGGGTTGTACAGGTCGACTGTGCGGCCGGTCAGGATGACGGCATCCGCTCCGGCGGCGTCCGCCGCGCGGATGATCGTGCCGAGGTTGCCCGGGTCCCGCACCTCTTCGCAGATCGCGATGAGACGAGGGGATGCCGCGAACACGTCCTTCAGCGACGTCGGCGATTGTCGTGCCACCGCGACGATTCCCTGGGGCGTCACCGTGTCGGCCATCGCGTCGAGGACGGCCTCCGTGGTGAAGACGACCTCGATCCCGGCCGCGCGGGCCAGATCGCTCACGTCGCTGTGACGCTCCATCGCGGTCGGCGTGGCGAAGATCTCGATGAAGGTTTCGGGTCGGTGCGCGAGTGCCTCCCGCGCCGCCTGAGGTCCTTCGAGGAGGAACAGTCCGGTCTCCTGGCGCGCATTGCGCTTGGTGAGCTTCGCCACAGCACGTACGCGCGGCGAACGCGGGTTCTCGAGCACTCGCTCAGCTTAGGGCTCGAGGCCGATTCTCCGCGTCGCCGCCGGGGCGACGCGCGGTGCATACTACGATCCGTCCGTGACCCAAGCATCGGCGCCGTCGCCGCCCGCCCGCCCTCCGTGGCTCGACATCGTGGCCCTGGTCGTGCTGTCGGCGGTCGCGGTGGTGACCGCCTGGTGCGGGTTCCAGTCATCGAAGTGGGGCGGCGAGATGTCGATCGCGTTCAGCCAGGCCGGTGCTGCACGGGTGCAGGCCAGCGATGCGGCCAGCGCGGTGCGCGATCAGCGCCAGATCGATCTCACCGTGTTCGCCGAATGGCTGACGGCCGACGACGCCGGCAATGCCGAACTCGCCGGCTTCATCGAGGAGCGGTTCCCGCCGTCGCTCGCGACGGCCTTCGACGCGTGGGACCAGACGACGGGAACTCCGTTCGCCCTGCCCGAGTACGTGGTGGCCGGTGAGGAGAAGGTCGACGAGCTGAACGCGAAGGCCGACGCCGCGTTCGACCGCGCCCTCGAGAACAACCAGCGCGGCGACAACTACACGCTGCTGACAGTGCTGTTCGCGCTCGTCCTGTTCCTCTCCGCCCTCGCGCAGCGCGACGGTCCATCCTGGTCGAGGCGTGCGCTCATGATCCTCGCTCTGGCGTTCACCGTGGCCGGCCTCGTCGTCATGCTCACCTTTCCGATCAGGATCTGACCGCTCGACGGATGCCGGAAACGCCGAAGGGCGCCCTCCGAAACGGAGGACGCCCTTCTTACGCGCGAGTCGGTCAGGCCGACTTCGGTGCGTTGACGTTCTCGGGCAGCGCCTTCTTGGCGGTCTCGACCAGCGACGCGAACGTAGCCGGGTTGTTGACCGCGAGGTCTGCCAGGATGCGGCGATCGACCTGCACGCCGGCAAGGCCGAGGCCCTGGATGAGGCGGTTGTAGGTGAGGCCGTTCTGACGGCTCGCAGCGTTGATGCGCTGGATCCACAGACGACGGAAGTCGCCCTTGCGCTTGCGACGGTCGCGGTACGCGTAGACGAGGGAGTGGGTGACCTGCTCCTTCGCCTTGCGGTACAGACGCGAACGCTGACCCCGGTAACCGGAGGCGCGCTCGAGGATGACGCGACGCTTCTTGTGGGCGTTTACAGCCCGCTTGACTCTAGCCATTTCTCATGTTTCCTATTCGTGCGTCGGGCTCAGAGGCCGAGGAGCTTCTTGGCGACCTTGGCGTCGCCCGGTGCCAGGACCTGCTCCTGGTTGAGGCGGCGCGTGCGGCGGCTCGACTTGCCCTCGAGGTTGTGGCGCATGCCGGCCTGCTGCTTCATGAGCTTTCCGCTGCCGGTGACCTTGAAGCGCTTCTTGGCACCGGAGTKGGTCTTCTGCTTCGGCATCTCTTCTTCCTTCGTTTCACTTCCCGCCCAGGCGGGAGTCGGGTCCCGCCTGAGCGGGAGTCTGTGGTCCCGCGGTGCGGGAGTAAGTGGGGCTATTCGCCGGGTTCGGCGGCGGCGGCGGCGACGGTCTCAGCGCCGGCGGTGCCGGTGCGAGCAGATCGGGCAGCTTCCTTGTTCGCAGCGCGCTGCGCGTTCTGCTCGGTCTTCACCTCGGACTTGTTCTTGTGCGGGGCGATCACCATCACCATGTTGCGACCGTCGATCATGGGGTTCGACTCGACCGTGCCGAACTCGGCGACGTCTTCGGCGAACTTGCGAAGGAGTCGCACACCCTGCTCGGGACGCGACTGCTCGCGGCCTCGGAACAGGATCATGGCCTTCACCTTGTCACCGGACTGGAGGAAGCCCTCGGCGCGCTTGAGCTTGGTGGTGTAGTCGTGAGCTTCGATCTTCAGACGGAAGCGGACCTCTTTRAGGACCGTGTTCGCCTGGTTGCGCCGCACTTCCTTGGCCTTCTGGGCAGCCTCGTACTTGAACTTCCCGTAGTCCATGATCTTGACAACGGGAGGCTTCGCGTCGGGGGCCACCTCGACCAGATCGAGATCGGCTTCCTGAGCCAGGCGCAGCGCCACCTCGATGCGGACGACGCCGACCTGTTCACCCGCGGGGCCCACGAGGCGGACCTCGGGAACGCGGATGCGGTCATTGGTGCGGGGATCGCTGATGCGGAACTCCTCTTTCGTGCGGGATGTCAGCCACCGCGACACAGGGTGTGTCACGGGCGGAAGAGGCACAGTCCACCCGGCACGACGCGGAAGCGCCGGCTCTTGCACCCTTGCTACCTCGGCCGCAAGCGGACGAGGCGGAGTGCGTGACCCGGTAGCCTGGAACGGCAAGCGCGGGTGGGATGTGATCCTCTTTCGATTCCGGAGCAGAACGCTCCGGAGCCCGCTGAAGTCTAGCAGAGAGAACGGCGTGGACACGATTCGAGGCACCGACGGCGACCGGACCGACCAGGACGAGGCGCGTGACGCTGCGCGCCGCGCCCGCTGGGAGGAACAGGAGCGCGCCGCGGCATCCGCCACTCGGGACATCGCGGATGTGCCGGCTGTCGAAGTCATCACGACCGCCGCGGTGCACCTGATGAGCGCCGCAGCGGTGAAGGTCGGACTCGCCGACTCCCCCGAGGCGCAGACCGATCTCGACGAGGCGCGCAAGCTCATCAACGCCCTCGCCGGACTCATCACCGCGGGCGCCCCGGAGATCAGCGACATGCACGCTCGGTCGCTCCGCGACGGCCTTCGGTCACTTCAGCTCGCGTTCCGCGAGGCATCCGTCATCCCCGACCCGATCGGCAAGGGACCGGGCGAGAAGTGGACCGGTCCGGTCAACTGACGGCCTGAAGCCGAGGCGAGCCGCGCTCAGTCGCGGCGGATCAGCTTCACCGTGAGGGAGTCGACGAGCACGGCGATGCGGTCGTCCGCGGCCCAGCGGGCGGCGAGGCGCGCGAGAACCGTATCGAGCTCGCCCTTATCCAGTCCCGGCATCAGGTCGAGCGCGACGACGAGCTCCGGCCCGCGGAGCCGCGCGTCGGGGTCGCCGGCCGAGACCGCGAGGTCGAGGATCGCGAGTTCGCCGCCGATGCTCTCCTGCAGCCCGGCGAACACCTCGGGCGACACGTAGGACGGCTCCCAGGCATGCCCCTGCGCGATCGCCCAGACCRCCGGGCGGCGCAGGATGAACTCGGTTGGAGACCCCGGATCGATGACGATGAGATCGGTGTCGTCGTCGGCCGCGGCCAGGGCCGTGCGCACGCCGTCCGCCGGCACCGGCCGGGCCGCGGCATCCCACCGCGTCAGCGTCTCCACCGACGTGAACACGGGCAGCACACGCCGGCCGTCGGGGGCGGCGACCGTGACGATCGAGAGCTCCTGCGTCTTGTCGACCGTCAAGCCGGTCGGCCCGACGCCTTCGTCGCCCTTCTCCGCCAGCAGCGGGATGAGGAGCCGCGCCGACCGGTAGGCCTCGACGACCGCGGACTGGTCACCGGCGCCGCTCCGGAACGCCTCGAGCGCGGCCTGCAGCGCCGGATCGGCTGAGCCGTCATCGGAAGCGTGCGCGTTCGGCTCGAAGCTGCGGCCCGCCCAGGGGGTGCCTGCCGAGTCGCCCCCGGCGTGCGAGTGGTGCGGGTCAGGCTCCGGCGACATCGAGCGCCTCGGCGAGCGTGAACGCCCCGGCATACAGCGCCTTGCCGACGATCGCGCCTTCGACGCCGAGCGGAACGAGTTCGCGCAGCGCCGCGATGTCATCGAGGCTCGAGACGCCACCGGAGGCGACGACGGGCTTCGGCGTGCGCGCGGTGATCTCCCGGAGCAGTTCGAGGTTCGGGCCCCGGAGGGTGCCGTCCTTCGTCACGTCGGTGAGCAYGTAGCGGCTGCATCCCGCGGCCTCGAGGCGGTCGAGCACAGTCCACAGGTCGCCGCCTTCGCGGGTCCAGCCGCGCGCCGCGAGGGTGGTGCCACGCACGTCGAGCCCGACCGCGATGACGTCGCCGTAACGGCTGATCACGTCGGCTGCCCACTCCGGGTTCTCCAGAGCCGCGGTGCCGAGGTTGATCCGTGCGGCGCCGGACTCCAGTGCCGCCTCCAGCGACTCGTCGTCGCGGATGCCGCCGGAGACCTCGACCTGCACGCCGCGCACGTGCTTGATCACCTTGCGGATCACGCTCGCGTTGCTGCCCCGCCCGAAGGCGGCGTCGAGGTCGACGAGGTGGATCCACCGCGCGCCCTGACGCGCGAAGTCGAGCGCAGCGTCGACGGGGTCGCCGTAGTTCGTCTCGGTGCCCGCCTCACCCTGCGTCAGGCGAACCGCCTTGCCGCCGGCGACATCCACGGCGGGAAGGAGGATCAGTTCGGGAGGGGACGCGAAGTCGTTCATGGATCCTCAGGAAGATGTCGTGGCGGCGCCTCGGCGCCGCGGGGAAGGCACGAATTCAGAGAGTAGCCCCGCCGAGCACGCCGATCCAATTGGACAGGAGTCGGATGCCGGCAGAGCCGGACTTCTCGGGATGGAACTGGGTGGCAGACAGCGGGCCGTTCTCGACAGCGGCGATGAACGGAGCCCCGTGGGTGGACCAGGTGACCGCGGGCTTCGGGAATGGGGGCTGCACATCCAGGAGCCACTTCTGGGCGCCGAACGAGTGGACGAAGTAGAACCGCTCGTCCTCGATGCCGCGGAACAGGCGCGAGCCCTCCCCCGGGTCGACGGTGTTCCAGCCCATGTGCGGCAGCACCGGTGCGTCGAGTTCGGTCACGACGCCTGGCCACTCGCCGAACCCCTCGGTGTCGACTCCGCGCTCGACCCCGAGTTCGAACATGACCTGCATGCCGACGCAGATGCCCAGCACATGCCGACCGCCGGCGAGGCGCCGTTCGATGAGCTCGCCCGCGCGCACCGCGTTCAGCGCGTCCATGACGGCGCGGAACGCGCCGACCCCGGGCACGACGAGTCCGTCGGCGTCGCGGATGAGGCCGCGATCCGCGGTCAGGCGTGCGTCGGCCCCGGCCGCAGCGAGAGCCTTGACCGCGGAGTGCACATTCCCCGAGCCGTAGTCGAGCACCGCGACGAGCGGTCGGCTCACAGGGCGCCCTTCGTCGAGGGCACGCCGTCGACGAGCGGGTCGAGCGCTTTCGCCTGGCGGAACGCGCGGGCGAAGGCCTTGTACTCGGCCTCCGCGATGTGGTGCGGATCGCGCCCGGACAGCACGCGCACGTGCACGGTGAGCGCGGCGTTGAACGAGATGGCCTCGAACGTGTGCCGCACCAGCGAACCGGTGAAGTGGCCGCCGATGAGGTGGTGCTCGAAACCGGCCGGCTCGCCGGTGTGGACGAGATAGGGCCGGCCCGAGATGTCCACGACCGCCTGGGCGAGGGCCTCGTCGAGGGGCACGAGCGCGTCGCCGTAGCGCGAGATGCCGGTCTTGTCACCAAGCGCCTCGCGGATGCTCTGACCGAGCACGATCGCGACGTCTTCGACGGTGTGGTGCGCGTCGATCTCCGTGTCGCCCGACGCACGCACGGTGAGGTCGGTGAGCGAGTGCTTCGCGAACGCGGTCAGCAGGTGGTCGAAGAACGGGACTGTCGTGTCGATGTGGCTTCGGCCGGTGCCGTCGAGGTTGACTTCGAGCTCGACGGTCGATTCGCTCGTCGCGCGGCGCAGTGAAGCGGTGCGTCCGGTCATGCCGCCGAGTCTATCGAGGCCAGCGCCTCCAGGAACGCCGTCGTCTCGTCCTCGGTCCCGGCGGTCACGCGAAGATGGCGCGCGATGCCGACATCCCGGATGAGCACGCCACGGTCGTAGAGGGCCTGCCAGGTGGCGGCAGGATCGTCGACGCCGCCGAAGAGGACGAAGTTCGTCCACGACTCGTGCGGTTCGTAGCCGAGCGCCTCGAGCGTCGCGGACGTGCGGTCGCGCTGCGCGACGATCTCGTCGACCATCCGCAGCATCGTCTGCGCGTGGCGCAGGGCCGCCGTCGCCGCAGCCTGGGTCAGCGCACTCAAGTGGTACGGCAGCCGCACGAGGCGAAGCGCGTCCACGACCGCGGGATCGGCGGCGAGGTAGCCCACGCGGGCACCCGCGAACGCGAAGGCCTTGCTCATCGTCCGCGAAACCACGAGCCGCTCGCGGCCGGGCAGCAGCGTGAGGGCGGACCGCTCGTCGCGCGGGGCGAACTCCTGGTACGCCTCGTCGACCACCACGATCCCCTGGGTGGCGTCATAGACCGCCTCGATGACGTCGAGCGTCATGGGCGTGCCGGTCGGGTTGTTCGGCGCGCACAGGAAGACCACATCGGGTGCGGCCTGTTCGACCTGGGCTGCCGCGCTCTCGGCGTCGACGGTGAAATCGTGCCGGCGCTCCCCCGCGATCCATGATGCGCCGGTGGCGCGGGCCAGCAGCGGGTACATCGAGTACGTCGGCGCGAACCCGAAGGCGGTGCGGCCAGGACCGGCGAAAGCCTGCAGGACATGCTGCAGGACCTCGTTGGATCCGTTCGCCGCCCAGAGCTGATCCGCCGTGAGGCCATGCCCCAGGTACTCCGCGAAGCCTTCGCGGAGAGCGGTGAACTCACGGTCGGGGTAGCGATTGATGTCGCGCAGCGCCAGTGCGATCGAGTCGAGGATGTCGTCGGCCACTTCCTGCGGGACAGGATGCGTGTTCTCGTTGACGTTGAGTGCGACGGGGAGCGGCGCCTGCGGTGCGCCATAAGGCGTCATACCACGCAGATCGTCACGAAGGGGCAGTCGATCGAGGCTCACCCCTCCCATCGTAGAGGCGACGGGATCAGTGGGCGGGCGCGTACTCGGCGGGAATGGCGATGCGCTGTCCTGCCGCCACTGTGACGCCCTCGAGAGCGTTCAGCCGGACGATGGCATCCACGACATCGCGCGGGTCAGCAGTCGGCGCGACCTCTTCGGCGATCGACCAGAGCGAGTCGCCCGCGGCGACCGTGATCGTCGTGAAGGAGCCCGCCGGAGCCCCGGCATCGCGCGACGCGAGTGCCGCCCCGCCGCTGATCACCGCGATGCTCAGTGCCACCACCGCGGGGAACGCCGCCATGGTCGCCAGCACGCGGCGACCGCGTGTCGTGAGACGAAGTCGCGTGCCGCCCACAGCGGTCGCACCGACGGCGGAGATGCGGTGTGTCGCAGCGCCCGAGAATCCGATGGCGGTCATGAGGTCCTCCTGAGAGTGGGGAGAGGTTCGCATCCGGAACTCGGCCGGGAGCGCCGGATGCGAATCTCTCTTCCGAAGTTATCTTCGATGCAATATCCTGTCAAGTGCGGTGGAACACAGCAGTTCCTCGAACACGAAACGCGGCGAGTCTGCTTCGCTCCACCTGCCTGACCGGATACGGTTTCGACAGGAACAGCCCATCAGGGACCTCCGACATTCGAAGAACGATGCACCTCAGGGGCGCGAGACAGGAGCTGGGACGATGACCGAGGCAACCGGCCGCGAGAAGCCGCAGACCCGGCGACGCAAGAGCCTGAGCGACAAGCAGCTCGCCATCCTGGAGGTGATCCAGCGATCGATCGCCCGGCACGGCTATCCGCCGAGCATGCGCGAGATCGGCGACGCGGTCGGCCTCAAGTCCCTCTCGAGCGTGACCCACCAGCTGAATCAGCTCGAGCTCAGCGGCTATCTGCGCCGCGACCCGGGCAAGACCCGCGCGATGGAGGTGCTCATCGATCTCCCGGGAAGCGCCACCGAGAATCCCGCCGACTCCGGTCCTGTGGTCGGCGACGCCGCCATGGTGCCCCTCGTCGGGCGGATCGCCGCCGGCGTCCCCATCACGGCCGACCAGCAGGTCGAGGAGATCTTCCCGCTGCCCCGTCAGCTGGTCGGCAAGGGCGATCTGTTCATGTTGAAGATCGTCGGCGAGTCCATGATCGACGCGGCGATCTGCGATGGCGACTGGGTGGTCGTCCGATCGCAGCCCACCGCCGAGAACGGCGACATCGTCGCTGCGATGCTCGACGGCGAAGCCACGGTGAAGACCTTCCGGAGGCGCGACGGGCACACCTGGCTGCTCCCCCGCAACTCCGCCTTCGAACCGATCCTCGGCGACGACGCGGTCGTCCTCGGCAAGATCGTCGCGGTCCTCAGAGCCGTCTGATCGGTGAATTCTCGCCCATGACGGGCGATGATTCCCCGCGCGGCATGGCACTCGGACTGCAACGACCGGCAGAATGGCCGAAGGCGCGGGGGTGCGCCAGACGAGAGGGGGCCGTCGTGGCCGCAACCGAGATCGACGAACTCCGCGAACAGCTGGCACGGCTCGAGGCGGAGAACACCGCGCTCCGCGACGTCACCGCGCCGACGACGCCCATCCCGCCAGCAGCGGCGAAGCGGCAGCGAGAACCCGGCCGCTGGCGCGCCTTCGTCTCGGCGCTGATCATCGTGATCGCCACGCTCCTGGTTCCCATCGCGATCGTGAGCGCGTGGGCACGCGTGCAGCTCGTCGACGAGGATGCGTTCGTCAGCACTCTCGCGCCCCTCGCCGAGGACCCCGCCGTCCAAGGCATGATCATCGACGAGACGATGGACGCCATCACGGCCCAGGTCGACTTCAGCGAGCTGACGTCGAACGTCTTCGACGGCATCGCCGACCTCGGCCTGCCGCCGCGTGCCGCCCAGGCACTCGATCTGCTGAAGGCCCCCGCAGCCGACGGTCTCGAGAATCTCGTGAACACGACAGTCACGCGGGTCATCGAGTCGGATGCCTTCGCCGATGTCTGGGCGACGACGACGCGTGCCGCGCACCGCGCCCTCACCGCCGCTGCGACATCGGACGGCGGCGGGATCGTCGTCATGACCGACGACGGCGTCGGCATCCAGCTCGGCGCGATCGTGGAACGCGTCAAGCAGAACCTCGAAGACCGTGGTGTCGGGGTGGCCCAGATGATCCCAGCGGTCGACAAGGTCGTCATCATCGGCACGGGTGAGACGCTCCTCGCGATTCGCACGACCTACGCGATCGCCTCCACGCTCGGATACTGGCTCCCGATCATCACACTCGCCCTCTTCGCGCTCGGCATCCTCATCGCCCGCCGACGGAGCGTCGCCATCATCGGAACCGGTGTCGGCTTCCTGATCGGCGGTGGCGCGCTGGCACTCGGGTTCGCGGCCGGATACCCGGTGATGGGCCAAATCGCCGTGCAGCTCGATCTATCGGTGGCCGGGCTCGACGTCATCTACAGCCAGCTGATCGGTTCGATGCACCAGACCGCGGCGATCATCGCACTGCTGGGTGTCTTCATCGGAGTCCTCGGGTGGTTCATGGGCCGCTCGTCCGCGGCAGCCCGCTCGCGCAGCTTCATCCGGGGAGTCAACTCGTCGGCACGCCGCTGGTTCGCGGCGCGCGGGCTGAACACGGGAGCGTTCGGGATCGCGCTCGCGCGCTACCGAGTGCTCATCCGCGTCGTCATCGCCGTGCTCGCCGTGCTCTGGCTCTTCGCACTGCGTCCGCTGTCGACAGGGGATGTCTTCCTCGTCATCATCGTCGCGTTCGTCGTCGCGTGGCTGCTCGAACTGCTGCAGAAGCGACCGGATGAGCTGGTCGCACCGAGCACTGAGGACTCCGCGCTCGTCGCCGAAGAGGCCGCGCTCGATGCGGAGGAGGCCGCGGCCGACGCCGAGATCGCGGCGGCACGCGCCGAGGCGGCAGC
>NZ_JBFUFC010000068.1:0-17789 GCF_056403635.1 Microbacterium sp. P2_F9
GGCGTAAACCCTGAGTCACCATGCAGTCACCGGCGTTCCAGGGTGAGGTGAGGGCTTCGTCACACGGTCGAAACATGGTCGGTTGCCTACACTCGAAGCCATGCGCATCGACATCGTCACGATCTTTCCGGCGTTCTTCGATGTGCTCGACGTCTCGCTCATCGGCAAGGCGCGCGATCGCGGCATCCTCGACATGCACGTGCACGACCTGCGGGGCTGGACCCACGATCGGCACCGCACCGTCGACGACACGCCCTATGGGGGCGGCGCCGGCATGGTGATGAAGCCGGAGCCGTGGGGCGAGGCGCTCGACGAGCTGCTCGCGCCCGATTCGGTGCTGTTGGTGCCGTCGCCGGCGGGGGACCTGTTCTCGCAGCGGATGGCGCGTGCGCTCGCCGAGGAGCGGCACCTGGTGTTCGCCTGCGGGCGATACGAGGGGATCGACCAGCGGGTCGTCGACCACTACGCGACGCGCGGACGCGTGCAGCTCGTGAGTCTCGGCGATTACGTGCTCAACGGCGGCGAGGTCGCCGCGATGGCGGTCGTCGAGGCGGTGTCGCGTCTCGTGCCCGGTGTCGTGGGCAACCCGGAGAGCCTCGTCGAGGAGTCGCACGAGGACGGGCTGCTCGAGTACCCGAGCTACACGAAGCCGCCGGTGTGGCGCGAGCATGAGGTGCCGCCGGTGCTGCTGAGCGGAAACCATGGGGCCATCGCCGCCTGGCGCCGAGAGCAGAGTCTGGAGCGCACCCGGCTCAATCGGCCGGACCTGCTGGGCTGAAACGCTCAGGGCGCCGCGTCCGCCGGATCGATGACGTTCAGGCGGTACCCGCGCTTGACGACTGTCTTGATGAGGTCGGGGGCGCCGAGGGCCTCGCGCACCCGGGCGACCGCCATCTCGATCGCGTGCGTGTTCTCGCCCGACCGCGGCAGGGCGCACTGCAGCTTGGCGCGCGACACGACGCCGCCCGCGGCATCGAACAGGCTCGCCAGCACATCGACGCCGGTCCGCGAAAGCGGGATGTGTACGCCATCGAGCACCGCCCCCGAGCTGCGCAGCTCGAGCCGTCCCGCGACGGTCTCCAGCGACGGGGCGCTGCCGCCGCCGAAATGGGTGACCACGCCTCGCACGAGTGAGCCGAGCCGGCCGCGATCCGCCTGCAGCGGCGCGATGCCAAGCCTTTCGAGGGGACCGGCCGTGATGGGCCCCACCGCCGCCATGAGCACCCGACCGGAGCGGGCTCGCGCGATGATGTCGTCGAGCAGCTCTTCGCGATGCGCGGCGGCGAGCCATTCCGCGGCCCCCGGCGCCGAGGTGAACAGCACCGCGTCGACCTCTCCGGCGGCAGTGGCGGCCACCGACCGCCGTACGACGGCTTCGTCCGGCGGCGGGCCCCAGCGGTAGACCGTGAGGCTCACGACATCCGCGCCGTTGTCCTCGAAGAGCTCGTCGAGGCCGTCGGCCCCCGATCCGTGGTGCTGCACGGCGATCCGGCGGCCTCGCACGCTCTCGGCGAGCAGGTACTCACCCAATTCCGTCGATGTCTCGGATTCCGCCACCCAGTCCGCAGTCAGACCCGCCTGCTGGATCGCGCCACGCGCCTTGGGTCCGCGAGCCACGATCTGGGCGCCGGACAGGACCACCTGCAGGCTGTCGAGCAGACCGGCCTCATCCGCCGCCTCCATCCACCCGCGGAAGCCGACGCCGGTCGTGGCCACCACGACGTCAGGGGGGTCGGCGATGAGCTCCCGCGTCCGGGCGATGAGCGCTTCGTCATCGATGTGGGGCACGATCGTGAGCGCGGGGGCGGTCCGCACGGCCGCGCCGTGCCGCTCCAGGGCCGCCGCGAGCTCGCCGGATCGACGATCGACGGCGATGACGATCGTGCAGCCTTCGAGCGCTGCGGACAGGGTGGGGCGGGGTGGAGCAGTCAAGGCGCGACATCACCTGCCATTTCTCGGTCGGGGAGAAGGAGTCCGGCGCGGGCGACCGCACCGATGACGATCACCGCAGGATTGCGCACCCCCGCGGCGGCCGCATCGGCGACGGCCTCGGCGAGCGTGGTGCGGGTCGTGCGCTGCTCGGGGGTGTGACCTCGTTCGATGATCGCCACCGGGCGATCTCCGGGCACGCCCGCGGCGGTCGCTGCGGTGACGAGCCGGGGGAGCGCGGCGACTCCCATGAGCACCACGGTGGTGACGGTGTCGTCGGCGAGCGCCGCGATGGTCGAGGGTGCGGTCTCCGCCTGGCCGTTGACGACATGGACGGATGCCGCGCTCCCGCGGTGGGTCACCGGGATGCCCGCTGCCTGTGGCACGGAGACCACGCTCGTCAGGCCCGGGACGACTTCCACCGCCACACCCGCCGCGAGGCACGCGGCGACCTCTTCGCCGCCGCGCCCGTACACGAACGGGTCGCCGCCCTTGAGTCGCACCACGCGTCGGCCCGCTTTCGCGTGGAGGACAAGGAGCGCGTTGATCTCCTCCTGGGGCACCGGGTGGTGGCCTGGCCGCTTGCCGACATCGATCACCTCGACGTCGGGATCGAGTTCGGACAGCACATCGGTGGGCCCGAGCCGGTCGGCGATGACGACGTCGGCCTCGGCCAGCAGACGCCGCCCGCGCACCGTCATCAGGTCGGCGGGCCCCGGCCCGCCGCCCACCAGGTCGACGCGTCCGTTGGGCGTCGGGCGACGACGTCGGACGGGCAGCGCGCCCTCGCGCAGGAGAGCGCCGATCGTGTCGCGCAGGCGCCCGGCGCGCCCGGGGTCGACTCCCGCGTCCGAGACGACGCCGACGACGACATCGCCGGAGCGGGTCTCTGCGGCGAGGCGGGCGGTGCCGTGGGCGCCGTCCGAGGCGTTGACGCAGAGGATGCGGCGCTCTTCGCACGCGGCGGCGACGTCGGCATCGACGCGGGGATCGCCCGTCGCGGTGTGGACGAGCCAGGCATCATCGAGGTCGGTCGCCTGCACCCCTCGTGCGACCCAGGGGAGCCGGTGGGCCTCCACGAGTGCGGCGACGGCGTCGGACAGCGCGGGGGCGACGATCCGGACCGCGGCGCCGTCCTCGAGAAGGCGTTCCACCCGGCGCGCGGTGACGGCGCCGCCGCCGACCATGACGACAGTGCGGCCCGCCAGCGAGACCCCGAGCAGGGTGGTCATGAGGGGCTCTCCCAGCGCACGAGCACATCGCCGCCGCTGACTGAGACCGGCCAGACCTGCAGGGACTTGGCGTCCTTGCCCTGGGTGTCGAGGCAGGCTCCGGTGCGCAGATCGAAGACCTGCTTGTACATCGGGGAGGCGACGGTCGGGGCATCCTGTCGGGTGCCGACGATGCCGCGCGAGATGACGTTCGCGCCGCTGTACGGATCGAGGTTCGACACGGCGTGGACGCGGCCGCTGTGCAGCAGGAACAGGGCGAGCTGCGTCGAGCCCAGCAGGGCCGCGCGACCGCGCTCGACTTCGAGGTCGGTCAGGCTGCACACCCGCACCCACCCGGCCGGCACTGTCGAAGGGGCGAGGGCTCCTCGCTCGAGAAGGGTCATCGGCGCACCTCCAGGATCGTGCCGGCGATGAGCACGCCGCGGTCGGCGCGCTCCGATTCGGTTGCGGGCCGCGCCTGACCTCGCTCGGCGGTGTACGCGAGCGACGGATCTGGCGTGGTGGGGGCGTTGACGAACGAGGCGAAGCGGCGGAGCTTCTCGGGGTCCTCGAGGGTGGCCTTCCACTCGTCCTCGTACGAGCCGATGTGCGTCTGCATCGCGGCGTCCAGATCCGCGCAGATGCCGAGCGAATCGTCGAAGATCACCGCACGGAGGCCCTCGATGCCTCCCTCGAGATCCTCGAACCACGGTGCCGTGCGCTGCAGACGGTCGGCGGTGAAGATGTAGTACATCAGGAACCGGTCGATCGCGGTCAGCAGCTCGGCGTCGCTCAGCCCCTCCGCGAGCAGCACGGCGTGCCTCGGGGTGAAGCCGCCGTTGCCGCCGACGTACATGTTCCAGCCCGCCTCGGTGGCGATGACGCCGACGTCCTTGCCGCGCGCCTCGGCGCACTCCCGAGCGCACCCCGACACACCGAACTTGAGCTTGTGCGGCGACCGCAGACCCCGATAGCGCAGCTCGAGCTCGACCGCCATACCCACCGAGTCCTGCACGCCGTAGCGGCACCAGGTGGATCCGACGCACGACTTCACCGTGCGCAGGGACTTGCCGTAGGCGTGTCCCGACTCGAACCCAGCCTCGACCAGGCGCTTCCAGATGTCGGGCAGCTGCTCCAGGCGCGCGCCGAACATGTCGATCCGCTGGCCGCCGGTGATCTTCGTGTAGAGCCCGAAGTCCCGGGCCACCGTGCCGATCACGAGGAGTCCCTCGGGCGTGATCTCGCCGCCGGGGATGCGCGGCACCACCGAGTAGCTGCCGTCCTTCTGGAGGTTCGCCATGACGTGGTCGTTGGTGTCCTGCAGGGTGGCGTTCTCTCCGTCCAGCACATGCGCGCCGACGAGCGTCGAGAGGATGCTGGCGAGCGCGGGCTTGCAGATGTCGCAGCCGCGCCCGACGCCGAAGCGCTCGATGACCGCACTGAAGGTCGTGAGCCCCGACACGCGCACCGCGTCGAAGAGCTGCCGGCGCGACATGTCGAAGTGCTCGCAGAGCGCATTGCTGAGGGCCGCACCGGAGGCTGCCAGCTCGGTGCCGACGATCTTCTTGATCATCATCACGCAGGAGCCGCAGGCGGCGCCGGCCTTGGTGCAGGACTTGATGCCCGCGACATCCGTGCAGCCGTCCTCATGCACGGCGTGGCGGATGGTGCCCGCTGTGACGCTGTTGCACGAGCAGACCAGCGCCTCGTCGGGAAGGGCGCCGCCGGGTGCCTCGACGCCGCCTTCGGGCATCAGATACGCCGCCGGGTCCGCCCCGAGCGCGCCGCCCACCAGGGGACGCAGCGACCCGTAGGCCGCGGCATCGCCGACGAGGATGCCGCCGAGCAGCGTCTTCGCATCGTCGGAGAGCACGAGCTTCTTGTAGACGCCCGCGACCGGGTCGGCGTAGACCACGTCGAGCGCACCGGGGGTGGTGGCGAATGCGTCGCCGAAGCTGGCCACGTCGACGCCGGAGAGTTTGAGCTTCGTCGCGAGGTCGTACCCCGGGAACGACGCCTCGCCGCCCAGCAGGCGGGTCGCCGCAACCTCGGCCATCGCGTAGCCGGGGGCGACCAGCCCGATGCTCTGCCCTTCGAAGTTCGCCACCTCGCCGATCGCGAGGATGTGCGGGTCGGACGTGCCGCAGCCGGCATCGATGAGGACTCCGCCGCGCTCGTGCACACCCAGACCGGACTTGCGCGCGAGCTCGTCGCGCGGACGCACTCCGACCGTGAACACGACGACATCGGCGCCGTGGTAGCTCCCGTCGCGGAACTCCAGGCCGACCACCCGGCCGGCCTTGTCGGCATCCAGGCGGGTCGTCACGCTGCCCGTTCGCACGCCGATGCCGCGGGACTCGATCAGGCGGCGCAGGGCGTTCCCGGCCGGCAGGTCGAGCTGCGCGGACATGAGCCGATCGGAGGACTGCACCACGGTGGAGTTCACGCCGAGGTTCTGCAGGGCACCGGCCGCTTCCAGTCCGAGCAGACCGCCGCCGATCACCATGCCGGTGAGCGGGCGGCCGAGTTCGCCCGATCGGGCGGTCACGTAGGTGCGCAGCGCCTCGACGTCATCGAGGGTGCGGTAGACGAAGCATCCGCGATGTCCGAAGCCGTCCACCTTGAGACGGGCGGCGAACGAGCCGGTCGCGAGCACCAGGTGGTCGTACGAGACGGCGAGCCCGCTCGCGGTCACCACACGCCGTTCGGCCTGTTCCAGTCGCGCGACCGGGTCGCCGGGGAGGAAGGTGATCCGCGGGTCGCCGTCGATGATCGCGCGATCCAGGGTGAGCTCATCGGGGGTCGCCCCGCCGAAGAAGGAGGTCAGCCCGACGCGATCGTACGGTGCACGCCCCTCCTCGCCGATCAGGGTCACCCGCCAGTCGGCGCCCGCACGCGACAGCAGGCTCTCGACGAAGCGATGCGCCACCATGCCCGCGCCGACCACGACCACATGCGTGGCGGGCGGATCGGGGTGGAGCATGCCGTCACGGTAGCGAGGCGATGTTGCGTCGAGGTCCGTCTTCTGTTTCGAGAAAGCGACGATCTTCGAAGCGCGGGGTTCGTTCGGGGTCATGGCGTCTCCTGCCGATGGGCGGGGTGGATCCGTGCTCCGAACGTACGAGCGTGGTGTTTCCGCACCGAGCCGGATTCCATTACCTCGAGCGAACTTCTTCCTCACACGCGGCGCTCGCGCCTTGTGAGAAGTCGTGGCCGTCGACGTCGATCTTTAACATCGTCTTCACACACCACGCCGCTCCGAGCCGACAGACTGGGATCGTCGGTCAGCGAGAGGACCACCTATGCGTCGTGCCAAGATCGTCGCCACCCTCGGCCCAGCCACGTCGTCGTACGAGAGCATCGAAGCTCTCGTGCGCGCCGGCGTGGATGTGGCGCGGATCAACCGCAGCCACGGCGACTTCGCCGTTCACGAACAGGCCTATGCCAATGTCCGCAAGGCGAGCGACGCCACGGGTCGCGCGGTCGGCGTGCTGGTGGATCTGCAGGGTCCGAAGATCCGGCTCGCGCGCTTCGCAGACGGCCCCCATCAGCTCGAGCCTGGTGACATCTTCACGATCACTACCGAGGACGTGCCCGGCACGAAGGAACTGGTCGGAACGACGTTTCCGCAGCTCGCCCAGGACGTCACCGCGGGGGACACCCTCCTCGTGGACGACGGCAAGATCCGATTGAAGGTCCTCGATACGGACGGCGTCCGGGTGCGGACCGAAGTCGTCGTGGGTGGGATGGTGTCGAACAACAAGGGCATCAACCTGCCGGGGGTGAACATCAGCGCTCCCGCGATGAGTGAGAAGGATGAGGCGGACCTGCGCTGGGCGCTGCGCATCGGGGCCGACCTCATCGCCTTGTCCTTCGTGCGGAGCCCGCGCGATGTGCAGCGGGCGCGAATCATCATGGCCGAGGAGGGCATCCGCGTCCCGATCATCGCCAAGATCGAGAAGCCGGAGGCCGTCGAGCATCTCCAGGAGATCATCGACGCGTTCGACGGCGTCATGATCGCTCGTGGCGACCTCGGTGTGGAGCTGCCGCTCGAGGCCGTGCCGATCGTCCAGAAGCACGCCATCGAACTGGCGCGCCGGTGGGCGAAGCCGGTCATCGTCGCGACGCAGATGCTGGAGTCGATGATCGAGAATCCGGTCCCCACGCGCGCGGAGACATCGGATGTCGCCAACGCGGTCCTCGACGGCGCCGACGCGGTGATGCTCTCGGGTGAGACGAGCGTCGGTGCGCACCCCATCGCGGTCGTGGAGACGATGGCGCGGATCATCGAATCCACCGAGGAGCACGGGCTCGGCCGCATCCCGCCCCTCGGCACGAAGCCGCGCACCCAGACGGGGGCGATGACGCTGGCGGCGGCGAGCATCGCGGAGTTCGTCGAGGCCAAGTACGTGTGCGTGGTCAGTCAATCCGGCGACTCGGCGCGGCGGATGTCGCGGCTGCGGCATCGGATCCCGATCCTGTCGTTCACCGACCAGGCGACCACGCGCTCGCGCAACGCGTACCTCTGGGGCGTCGAGACGTTCCTGGTCCCCCGCGCGCGCACGACCGACGAGCTCATGGCCCTCCTCGATGACACGCTGGTGCGGTCCGGCCGCGCCGAGCAGGGTGATCGCGTCGTCGTCACGGCGGGAGCTCCTCCCGGCTCGGCAGGGAGCACCAACAACGTGCGGGTGCACATCATAGGGGCCGCTGCGGGCGAGTGATCCCGTTGAGCGCCTCGGCTAGGGTGGGGATCCATCTTCAGGGAGGACCTCCGTGCAGGCATGGCCAGGATCTGCGTATCCACTGGGCGCGACATATGACGGGAACGGCACCAACTTCGCGCTCTTCAGCGAAGCCGCGGAGCGGATCGAACTGTGCCTGTTCGGCGATCGGGGCAAGGAGACCCGCGTTGAACTGACAGACGTCGATGCCTACGTCTGGCACGCCTATCTCCCGAGCATCGGCCCGGGGCAGCGCTACGGCTACCGCGTGCACGGCGAGTACGACCCCACCAACGGGCGCCGGTTCAATCCCAACAAGCTCCTGCTCGATCCTTACGCGAAGGCCGTCGAGGGCCAGGTGCGGTGGAACCAGTCGGTGTTCGGGTATGACTTCGGCGATCCCGACTCGAGGAATGACGACGACTCCGCGACGTCGATGATGAAGGGCGTCGTCATCAACCCGTTCTTCGACTGGGCCGGCGACCGCATGCCGAAGACGCCCTACTCCGAGTCGCTGATCTACGAAGCGCACGTGAAAGGCCTGACGCAGCGCCACCCCGGCATTCCCGAGGAGATCCGCGGAACCTACAGCGCGATCGGGCATCCCGCGATCATCGAGCACCTGAAGCGCCTTGGCGTCACCGCGATCGAGCTCATGCCGGTGCACCAGTTCGTCAACGACGCCACCCTGCAGGAGAAGGGGCTGTCGAACTACTGGGGCTACAACACCGTCGCGTTCCTCGCCCCGCAGAACACCTACTCGGCGACGGGTGAGCGGGGCCAGCAGGTGCAGGAATTCAAGGGCATGGTGCGCGCCCTGCATGCCGCGGGCATCGAGGTGATCCTCGATGTGGTGTACAACCACACCGCCGAGGGCAACCACATGGGGCCGACCCTGTCGATGAAGGGCATCGACAACGCCGCCTACTACCGGCTCGAAGACAAGGACCACCGCTACTACACGGACTACACCGGCACCGGCAACAGCCTCAATGTCGGCAACCCGCACGCGCTGCAGCTCATCATGGACTCGCTGCGCTACTGGGTGCTCGAGATGCACGTCGACGGATTCCGTTTCGACCTCGCTGCCGCGCTCGCGCGCGAGTTCTACGACGTCGACCGACTCGCGGCCTTCTTCGAACTCGTCCAGCAGGATCCGGTGGTGTCGCAGGTGAAGCTCATCGCCGAGCCGTGGGATGTCGGTCCAGGCGGCTACCAGGTGGGCAACTTCCCCCCGCAGTGGACGGAGTGGAACGGGAAGTACCGCGACACGGTCCGCGACTTCTGGCGCGGCGAGCCGCAGGCTCTCGGAGAGTTCGCGTCACGGCTGACCGGCTCCGCAGACCTCTACGAGCACTCCGGGCGCCGGCCCGCGGCATCCGTCAACTTCGTCACCGCGCACGACGGCTTCACGCTCCGCGACCTCGTCTCGTACAACCGCAAGCACAACAAGGCCAACGGCGAACAGGGCCGCGACGGCGCCGACGACAACCGATCGTGGAACGGCGGTGCCGAGGGGCCGACCGACGACACGAAGGTGCTGACGATGCGCGCTCGGCAGCAGCGCAACTTCATCGCGACCCTCATGCTGTCGCAGGGTGTCCCGATGCTGCTGCACGGCGACGAACTGGGTCGCACCCAGCAGGGCAACAACAACGGCTACGCGCTGGACAGCGAGATCACCTGGGTCGACTGGGAGTCGGCCGACCAGCCGCTCATCGAGTTCACCGCAGCGCTCGCCCGCCTCCGGCGCGACCACCCGACGTTCCGCCGCAGCCGCTTCTTCAACGGCCGTCCGGTGAAGCGCGAGGCCGGTGCGCCGGTGCCCGACATCGCCTGGGGCCGTCCGCAGGGCGACCTCATGCAGCCCGAGGACTGGGACAACGGATTCGGTCGCGCGATCAGCGTCTTCCTCAACGGCCATGGCATCCGCGAGCGCGACCGTCGCGGTGAGCAGATCACCGATCGGCACTTCATCCTGCTGTTCAACGCGGGGGACGAGCCGATCGACTTCCACATTCCGGACATCGAGTTCAGCCCGGACTGGGACATCCTCGTCGATACCGCCGGCGATCAGGCCGGCGGCGATGCGGTCGTACCGGGATCGGCGGTGCGCGTCGAAGCGAAGGCGATGATGGTGCTCGGCGAGCACACCGCTCCTGAGGCGGACGCCGATCACTCCGTCGCAGCGTCGCTCGCGGCGGCGGTGCCCTCGAGCGCTGAGGACATGCCGGCCCATGCCCCACGGCCGGAGGTCCTGAAGTAGCCGTGCGCCCATTGTCGACGTACCGCCTGCAGATCAGGCCGGCTTTCGACTTGGATGCCGCGGCCGCCGTCGCCGGGTACCTCCACGATCTCGGCGTCGACTGGGCCTATCTCTCCCCGCTGCTGCGCGCGACCAGCGGCTCCGACCACGGCTACGACGTTGTCGACCCCTCGCAGGTCGATCCGGCACGCGGTGGAGCCGCGGGACTCGAGCGGTTCGCGCGCGCAGCGCGGACGGCGGGTCTCGGCATTCTGATCGACATCGTCCCGAACCACATGGGGGTCTCGAAGCCCGCGGAGAACCCCTGGTGGTGGGACGTGCTCACGCACGGGCGCGACTCGCCCTACGCCGATGCTTTCGACATCGACTGGGAGTTCGGAGCGGGTCGACTGCGCGTGCCGATCCTCGGCGCAGAGCTCGACAAAGTCGTCGCGGCCGGGGAGCTCACTGTGGATCCGATGCCCACGGAGCTCACGCCGTTCGGCGCGCTGCGCTACTTCGACCACATCCTTCCGCTCGCACCCGGCTCGCTCGACGGACTCGCTGAGGGCGATGTGCCCGCCGTGCTCGAACGTCAGCACTGGGAGCCGGTCTTCTGGCGCGACGAGGCCACCCGGCTCAACTATCGGCGGTTCTTCACCATCACGGCCCTCGCCGGCGTCCGGGTCGAGGTGCCGTGGGTTTTCGACGAGACCCACGCGGAGATCCTCCGGTGGGTGCGCGAAGGGCTCGCCGACGGTCTGCGCGTCGACCACCCGGACGGGCTCGTCGACCCCGGCGGCTACCTCGAACGGCTGGCCGAGGCGACCGGCGGGGCCTACGTGCTCGTCGAGAAGATCCTCGAGCACGCTGCGACCGATCACCCCGAGCAGCTCCCCGCCTGGTGGCACACCGACGGCACGACCGGCTACGACGCGATGGCGGAGATCGATCGGGTGCTGATCGACCCGTCAGGGGAGCGGATGCTGCAGCTCGTCGATGCGGCCGCCCGCCGCGAGAGCGGCCAGGGCGCTGCAGTGGCGTGGCCCGTTCTCATCCACGCGACCAAGCGGATGGTGGCGGACGAGAGCCAGGCGGCYGAGGTGCGGCGACTCGTACGCTGCCTGCCCGAGGGGATCGACGGATCGAGCGTGGCGCAGGACGCGATCGCGGAGCTGCTCGCCTGCTTCCCCGTGTACCGCTCGTATCTGCCGGGCGGCGCCGGATGGCTCGACGCGGCCGCGGCCCTGGCATCCGCCCATCGCCCCGATCTGGCTGAGGCGATCGCTGTGCTCGTCCCCGTGCTCGCCGACCCCACCCTGGAGGTCGCCCGCCGGTTCCAGCAGGTGACCGGTCCGGTGATGGCCAAAGGTGTCGAAGACATGGCCTTCTACCGGCAGACGCGTCTCGGCTCGCTCACCGAGGTCGGCGGCGACCCGTCCGTGTTCGCCCTGTCCGTCGATGGCTTCCACCGCGCTCAGACCGCTCGGCAGTCGAGCTGGCCGCACACGATGACCACACTGTCGACCCACGATACGAAGCGCGGCGAGGACGTGCGCGCCCGGCTGTCGGTCATCGCCGAGCTCGCGCACGACGAATGGGCCGCAATCTACGCGGGGCTGCGCGCTCGGGCGACGACCGGTCACGCGGCCACAGACAGCCTGCTGTTCCAGGCAGCGATCGGGGCATGGCCGATCTCGCGCGAGCGTCTGCACGCCTATGCCGAGAAGGCCGCCCGCGAAGGCGGGGAGCGCACCAGCTGGCGTGATCCGGATGCCGCGTTCGAAGCCGGCCTGCGCCGCTTCGTCGACGACATCTTCGATGATGCGGTGCTGCACCGGCTCATCACGTCGGCCGCAGATCGCCTCGCGCGGTACGGGTGGTCGAATTCGCTCGCGGCCAAGCTGCTGCAGGTCGCTGGACCAGGTGTCCCCGACGTCTACCAGGGGTCGGAGCTGTGGGAGACCTCACTCGCGGACCCGGACAATCGACGCCCGGTCGACTTCGCCCTGCGGCGCCGGCTGCTCGCCGGGATCGACGCGGGTGGTTCGCTCCCGCCGATCGATGAGAGCGGCGCGGCGAAGCTGCTGGTCACCTCACGCGCGCTCCGGCTGCGACGGGATCGGCCGGAGCTGTTCAGCCGCTACACGCCGATGACGCTWGTGGGCGAGGCATCCGGCCATGCGATCGCGTTCGACCGCGGGGGAGTCGTCGCGGTGGCGACCAGGCTGCCGCTCGGCCTCGAGCGGCGCGGCGGCTGGGGTCAGACGGCGCTGCTGCGCCACGCCGGTCCAACCGTGGACGTGCTCACCGGTCGGCGCTACACAGGCACCGAGCTCGCGCTCCGCGACCTGCTGTCCAGCTATCCGGTGGCGCTGCTTGCCGCCGAGGAGGTCGCGTGATCGAGGTGTGGGCGCCACGGGCGGCGCGAGTGCGGATGCGGCGGCCCGGGGTCGACGACGTCGAGCTGACCGCCGGACTCGACGGCTGGTGGGCGGCGCCCCAGGTCCTGGCGGACGGCGACGAGTACGGTTTCGTGCTCGACGATGCCGCCGTCACGCGCCCCGATCCGCGCTCGCGGAGGCAGCCGCAGGGCGTGCACGCGGCATCCGTCCATCACGACCCGACCGCATTCCCCTGGACCGACCGGAGCTGGACCGGGCGGCAGCTCGCCGGCGGGCTGATCTACGAGCTGCATGTGGGCACGTTCACCCCTGAGGGCACGTTCGACGCGGCCGTCGAACGGTTCCCCCACCTGCTCGAACTCGGCATCACCCATGTTGAGCTCCTACCGGTGAACGCMTTCAACGGGGAGTGGAACTGGGGCTACGACGGCGTGCTCTGGTACGCCGTGCACGAGCAGTACGGCGGCCCCGCGGCCTATCAGCGGTTCGTCGACGCCGCCCACGCCAACGGGATCGCCGTCATCCAGGACGTCGTCTACAACCATCTGGGCCCGAGCGGCAACTACCTGCCGGAGTTCGGCCCGTACCTGCGCGACGCGCAGCGCAACACGTGGGGCCTCAGCGTCAACCTCGACGAGCCCGCGGTGCGGTCGTTCATCGTCGAGAACGCCCTGATGTGGCTGCGGGACTACCACGTGGACGGCCTCCGTCTCGACGCGGTGCACGCGCTGCACGACTCCGCGCCCCTGCACATCCTGCAGGAGGTCGCCCTGGCATCCGATGCGCTCTCCGCGCAGCTCGGTCGCCCGCTCAGCCTGATCGCCGAGTCCGATCTCAACGATCCGAGGCTCATCCTGCCGCGCGAGGCCGACGGCTGGGGACTGACCGCGCAGTGGAGCGACGACTATCACCACGCGGTGCACGTCGCGGTGACGGGCGAGACGACCGGCTACTACGCCGACTTCGCCCCGCTCTCGGCGCTTGCGAAGGCGTGGACCCAGGGGTTCTTCCACGATGGCACCTGGTCGTCGTTCCGTGGACGCGACCACGGCTACCCGATCGATCCGCGGGTGCCGGCCTGGCGGCTCGTGACCTTCGGTCAGGATCACGACCAGATCGGCAACCGGGCGGCCGGCGACCGGCTGTCGCAGACGCTCGACGACCGCAGCCTGCAGCTCGTCGCCGCCCTCACCCTGTTGACCCCCTACACGCCGATGCTGTTCATGGGGGAGGAGTGGGCGGCCTCAACGCCCTGGCAGTTCTTCACATCGCATCCCGAGCCCTGGCTCGCCACCGCCACCGCAGAGGGCCGCATCGACGAGTTCGCGCGCATGGGCTGGGATCGCGCGCTCGTGCCCGACCCGCAGGATCCCGAGACCTTCCGGCGTTCGAAGCTGCGCTGGGACGAGATCGGCTACGGTCGGCACGCTCGCACTCTCGCCGTCTACCGCGAACTCGCGGCCCTGCGCCGCAGCGAGCCCGCACTGACCGATCCCGTCTTCGCACACACCCGCGCCGAGGTGGACGAGCAGCAGCGCTGGGTGCGCCTCGGCCGCGGCGATCTCGAGCTCGTGCTCAACCTCGCCGAGACGCAGCGGTCGATCCCGCTGGGCGGCGCCGCGCAGCGCCTCTGGGAGACGGATGCCGCGAGCACGAAGCTGCGGGGCGATTCGGTCACGCTCGGCGGCCGGTCGGCCGTCGTGCTGCGGATCACGCGACCGGAGTGATCTCGACCGATCCGCTCAGTCGACGCCGAGGAACGAGCGGTCGGTGAGGACGATCGGGCCGGCTTCGGTGATCGCGACGGTGTGCTCCCAGTGGGCGCCGCGAGAGCCGTCCGCGCTGCGGAGCGTCCAGCCGTCCGGGTCGGTGATGAGTTCATCGGTCGTGCCGAGGAACCACGGCTCGAGCGCGACGACGAGGCCTGGGCGCAGCGGGTAGCCGCGGTTGGCCTTGCCGTCGTTGGGCACGTGCGGGTCGCCGTGCATGACCCGACCGACCCCGTGTCCGCCGAAGTCCGTGTTGATCGCGTAGCCGTCGGCGTGCGCGACCTTGGAGATCGCGTGCGAAATGTCGCCGATCCGCTTGCCGACGCGCGCGGCCGCGATCGCGGCATCCAATGCCCGCTTCGTGGTGTCGATCAGGGCGAGGTCCTCTTCGCGGGGGGTGCCGACGACGAACGAGACGGCCGAGTCCGCCACCCAGCCGTCGATCGACACGGCGAAGTCGAGCGACACCAGATCGCCGTCGCGCAGCGCGTAGTCGAAGGGGAGGCCGTGCAGCACGGCGTCGTTGACCGAGGTGCAGATCACCTTCCCGAACGGACTGGCGCCGAACGACGGGTGATAGTCGATGTAGCAGGACTCCGCGCCGGCGCGACGGATCAGATCGTGGGCGCGACGGTCGATCGCCAGGAGGTTCGTCCCGACCTTCGTCTCGTCGCGGAGCGTGGCGAGGGTCTCTGCCACGAACCGCCCCGCCGGTCGCATCTGCTCGATCTCGGCCGGGGTGCGCAGTTCGATCATCCTGTTCCTCTCGTCGATCCATTCTGGCGGATCGAATCTGGCGCGGGCTGTGAGGACACCGTCTGACACGCCCATCCCGCCTCTGCACCTCGTCATTCGGCGTAGCATCAGTGCCATGTGGCTGCGTCGCGCGTACTACGGCTGGCTGATCCCGGCGGCGTTCCTGCTGCCCCTGTGGCTCCTCGTGGGCTGGGCGGTGTTCCGCGCAGGGGGCTGGGCGTTCCTGTGGACCCTCTTCCTCGCGATCCCGGCTGTCTTCATCGGACAGCTGGTTCTGACATTCCTCGTGCGTGCGCGCGGCACCGTGCGTTCGCACCGGGCGGTCTCCTGGTGGGATGTGCTCGGCTTCACCGTGTGGCACGCGCTGATCATCGCGCTGGGCTTCTTCAACCAGGCCTGGTGGGCGCCGGTCATGATCGTGACGATCCTGGTCGGGGTCGGCCTGTTCTGGCTCACACTCTGGCAGCTGCTTCGCGAGGCCAAGCCGTCGGGCATGGTGATGTACACGACGGAGGGCATCGCGTACGTGCCGCCGACGGCATCTCCCCAGGATCAGCCCCAGCCGAACGAGGTCATCGTTCTCACCGAGAAGCGCGACGCCGACCGCAGCTGACCCAGGTTTTGGCTCGCCGGGGCATCCATGGCAGAATGGATCTTTGTGCCCCGACCAGGCTCTGCCTCAGGGGAGTCCGTCGCCTGACGCATGCGTCGGCGGCCTCGGGCACACGAATCCTTTTCCTTCCAACTCGCGGTCGACCTGTGGCGGCCGCAGAGAGACATGATCATGCAGATCCTCGACTCCGTCGATGCGGCATCGCTCCGCAACGACATCCCCGTCTTCGCCCCCGGCGACAACGTGAAGGTTCACGTCAACATCACCGAGGGAAACCGCTCCCGTATCCAGGTCTTCCAGGGCGTCGTCCTGGGCCGCTCGGGTGACGGCGTGCGTGAGACCTTCACGGTCCGCAAGATCAGCTTCCAGGTGGGCGTGGAGCGCACCTTCCCGGTGCACAGCCCGGTCATCGACCACATCGAGGTCGTCACCCGTGGCGACGTGCGTCGCGCGAAGCTCTACTACCTGCGCAACCTCCGCGGCAAGAAGGCCAAGATCAAGGAGAAGCGCGACCGCTGACGCGCTCTTCCTGACGAAACCCCGGGTGATCCACCCGGGGTTTCGTCGTCTCGTTTGAGGGTCGTCACCAGATGACGCGCGTGCGCCGCCTGCGTGCGGCGGAGTGTGCGACCCTTGATTCATCGACTCGCCGACGTCCCGGCGAGCCCGGCGAAGGATCCCATGACGACCGAGCAGACCGCCCCCGCGGAGCCGATCCCGACGCCGCGCCGATCGTCCGATGGCTCCAGACGACATCGCGGGTGGCTCTACTTCCTGCGGGACGTCCTCGTGATCGTGCTCATCGCGATCCTGGTGTCGTTCCTCGTCAAGACGTTCGTGGTGCGCTCGTTCTACATCCCGTCGGGATCCATGGAGGACACGCTCCTGGTGAACGACCGGATCCTCGTCGATGAGATCACGCCGCGCTTCGGCGGCTATGCCCGCGGGGAGATCATCGTCTTCCGTGACCCGGGCGGCTGGCTTCCGCCGTCGGCCGCGGCAGCGCGTCCGCCGGTCATCGAGGCCGTCGACTGGGTGCTCGCCCTCGTCGGCCTGTCCGCCCCGGATTCGGACGACCACCTCGTCAAGCGACTCATCGGGCTGCCCGGCGATCACGTGATCTGCTGCAACGCGATCGGCCAGGTGACCGTCAACGGCGTGCCGGTCGACGAGACCGCGTACCTGAAGCTGCCGAACGGCGAGACCAGGGCGTCCGGCGATCCCTTCGACATCGTCGTGCCCGACGACAGCCTTTGGGTGCTCGGCGACAACCGCTACCGGTCGAAGGACTCGCGCTACAACCAGGATCAGCCCGGCAAGGGCTTCGTCCCGGTCGAGAACGTCGTAGGCCGCGCGTTCCTCATCACGTGGCCGCTCGGCCGCTTCGGCGCCCTCGATTTCCACCCCGAGGTGTTCGCGGGGGTTCCCCAGCCATCGCCCGACGCGACGGCCAGCCCCCAGGAGGGCTCGTCGAAATGACCGTGGTCGAGCCGCGACTGACCCTCGAGCGCCGGCTCCTGCGCGAGCATCCGATCGTGATCGCCTGCGATGAGGTCGGTCGCGGCGCCCTGGCCGGACCGGTGGCGGTGGGCGCTGCAGTGCTCACCCCGGTCGGTGCGCGCMGGCGCATCCCCGCCGGTCTGCGCGACTCGAAGCTGGTTCCGGAGCCGAAACGGGCGGATGTCGCGGCTCGCGCCGCCGCGTGGGTCTCGGCGAGCGCCGTCGGGTGGGCCAGCAGCGCCGAGATCGACGAGATCGGCATCATGCGGGCGCTCGGGATGGCCACGATCCGCGCCCTCGCCGATCTCCGTGGGCAGGGCGTCGTCCCCGAGGAGGCGATCGTGCTGCTGGACGGCAACTACGACTACATCACTCCGGCCGGCGCACATGGGCTCACCGTCCGCCCGGTGATCAAGGCCGACCGCGACTGCGCGAGTGCGGCCGCGGCATCCGTCATCGCCAAGGTCGCGCGGGACGCATTCATGACCCAGCTGCACGACGAGGTTCCCGCCTACAGCTGGAACCGCAACAAGGGCTACGCGAGCCCGGATCACCGCGAGGCGATCCGCGTGTACGGCATCAGCACCCACCACCGGGCGTCCTGGTCGATCACCGATGCCCCGACCCTCTTCTGAGC
>NZ_JBFUFC010000069.1:0-17770 GCF_056403635.1 Microbacterium sp. P2_F9
GTCGAGGTCAACCCGCGAAATCGGCAGCGGCTGATCGATGTCGGTGCCGCCGAGTTCGAGAGTGTCATGTGGCGAGGCGTACGTGCCGAAGTCGACCGAGTCGATCCCCGGCGTGCCCGACTACCTGATCAATAGCATCAGGGTGCCCACGCTCATCGTTCGCGGCGGCGCGAACGACATCGATCATCCGAGACGGACATCGTTCGACGTCCATTCGCCTATTGCGGGGTCCACGCTGATCGACCCGCCATGGCCTGAAGACGCCTGGGAGCGCGCGCAGGCAGCCCGGGACGCGGGGCGGGGGAGCATCTTCGATCCACGGATGGACGCAGTCCCGGCCTTTCTCGACTCTCTTGAGCAGTGAGCGCCGTGGAAGAAGATTGGGACTTGCGCGACGCGACTCGGAGCAAGTGTTTGGTCCAAATGACGAATCAGCCTACGCTGGTGCAACCTGAAGCCGTCCGCCGCATCGACGCGAGTGTGCACGTGTTCTTCGCATCGGACGCCGAGTTGCGCGAGTACCTGGGTGAGCCTGGGCCAGCCGGGGATTCCTTACTCCGGACGTCTCGCACACGATGCAGTTCGGCAATCGGTACGTGCGCGGATCGCAGCCCGACCCGGCGGCACGCCCGGGCTCTGACCCGGAGTGCGTCGGACGGGCGTCTCTGTGAGGAGAAGGGCTTCGGTCGCCGGCGCTTGTCGAGGAACCATTCTTGACATAGGGTGAGAGCAAACATTTGGTTCCCGGCAGTGATGCCGGCGATAGACCCAAAGAGAGGTTCACTGATGAGCACCGTCACCGAGCATCTTCCCGCCACGGACATCGAGTCGGCAATCGCCACCGGTCCCAACGGCGACGACGTCAATGCGAAGGTCCCCTTCCACATGGTGGACTCGCTGCACGTGCCGGCTGAGCGCTACTACTCGCGAGAGTTCTTCGAGCTCGAAAAGAAGCATCTCTGGCCTAAGGTGTGGCAGATGGCCGCCCGCGAGGAGGAGATCCCGCACCCGGGCGATTTCGTCGAGTATGAGATCGTCGGCCAGTCTTTGCTGATCGTCCGTCAGACGGACGGAAGTATCAAAGCCCTGCACAACGCGTGTCGCCACCGTGCGACCGAGCTGGGCAAGGGATGCGGCCGCTTCCCCGGGAACCAGATCGTCTGTCCCTTCCACGGGTGGCGGTGGAAGACCGACGGCTCGATCAGCCATGTCTTCGGCCGTGAAGGCTTCGAATCGAGCACCATCGACCCGACGGACATCAACCTGCGTGAGGCGCGTTGTGAGACCTGGGCTGGCATGGTCTGGATCAACATGGACCTCGACGCACCGCCTCTCCTCGAGGCGCTCTTTCCCGCCGCGAACATCCTCGAGCGCATGGGCGTGCAGAACATGCAGGCCAAGTGGTGGAAAGAAGCGATCATCAATTGCAACTGGAAGCTTGCACAGGAAGCGTTCTTTGAGGGGTGGCACGTGAAGCAGACCCACCCCCAGCTGTACATGTACGGCGGTGACCCGGACAGCGAGCAGAACGTCGTCAACACCGCGTACACGCCGTTCATCAACGGCCACGGCCGATTCCAGAGCGGCGACGCACGGTCAAGCTACGGAGGCGCGCTCGATTTCCTCAAAGCAGCGAAGACCCTTGCGAGTGGTCAGGATGCCATGACGCTCGAGCGAGATGTCACCATCTTCGAATCCGTCGCCGGAGACATGGACACCAGCACCCCGGAGTACATCCAGAGGGCGCTGAAGGCGCTGTTCGACTTCTGGGAGAGCGCGGGAATCGCAGCCCCGGAGTTGACCCCTGAGGTGATGAAGCAGTGGGGCGGCGACATCCACATGTTCCCCAACTACCTGATGCTGCCTCAGTACACGAATTGCCTGGTCTATCGCGTGCGTCCATACAACGATGACCCGGACTGGTGCCGTTTCGAGGTGTGGTCTCTGACGACCTACCCCAAGGGCCACGAGAGCGGGCGCCTCACGCTGAGCGGTCGCTACGACAAGGACGACGACGACCACTGGGGCCTCATCCCCCGCCAGGACTTCGCCAACCTCGAGCGGATGCAGCGTGGCATCAAGAACGTGTCGCTGGCTCAGACGACGCTGGCTCGCGACTGGGAGATCACGATCTCCAACATGCACCAGGAGCTCGACCGCCGCCTGGCCGCGGAGCTGTGAGTGGCGTGTTCACTGCAAGCAACGTCCAGGACGTCTCGTCGGAGGGGGGTGCGCAGTTCACACGCGCCCTCGCAGACAAGCTCGTCGATATCGACCGCAACCGCATCAACAAGTCGGATGAACTCGTCCTGCGAAAGGCCGTCTTCGGCCTGATCGAGATCGTCAGCATCCTCGAAGCGAGGGTGGCTGCGCTCGAAGGAGACGACGCGGAGGCCTATTGGCGCGCGAAGTTGGAAACCGACATGGGAGCACCGCGCCCCGATGTGCTTCGAATCGGTGATGACGATTAGCGGGGAGGCGCGATCCTCATGGCGCGCGTGAGGATCCTCCCGGCAGGAATCGATCTCGAGGTCGAGCCGTATGAGTCGGTGGCAGAGGCGGCTTGGCGTCAGGGCTACGTCTGGCCGACTCAGTGCTGGGGGCAGCTGGATTGCATGAGCTGCTTCACGAGGATCGTCGACGGTGAGCGCGATGCTCTGCCTGCCGGGGATGCAGAGCTCGACGCTGTACGGATGAAGATGCCGGGACCGATGGCTAGCGACAGCCTGGTGCGGCTGGCATGCCAGCTGCGATGCAAGGGCGACTCCCTGGTTCTCGAGAAGCGGGGCGTGCGGTCCGAGGTCGCCGAAGACAACAACATGAAGGATCTGGAAAGGAGTGCGACATGAGCGCAACAACCGAGGTCGTCGGTACGGCCTCCGTTCTCGACACCGCGGCACTGCGGAGTCTGTGGCGGTCGATGGCCCGTGAGGAAGCCCTCGATACGCGCATCGTCACCGGCATCAAGCGAGGGGAGCTCGCTACGGTGATCTGGCCCTCACGGGGACAGGAAGCCGTGTCCGCCGCGATGGGTCACGTGCTCCGGCAGGACGACCGGCTGATCACCACCTACCGCGGTCTGCACGATCACGTCGCGAAGGGCGTGCCGCTCACCGAGATCATCGGCGAGGTGATGGGCACCTCCGTCGGCGCCTCGCGTGGCAAGGGCGGCACGATGCACATCACCGATCCCGAGCATGGAGTGCTGCTCACGACCGGCATCGTGGGTTCCGGCGTACCGATCGCAGTGGGTGCCGCCCTCGCCGCGGTCAAGCAAGGCTCGGACCGTGTCGTCGTCGTCACGTTCGGCGACGGGGCCACAAACACGGGGTCGTTCCATGAAGGCGTCAACCTGGCGGCGGTCTGGAMGCTCCCGGTCGTCTTCCTGTGCCAGAACAACCTGTACGCCGAGATGACTCCGATCGAGGACACGATGGCGATCCCGCACGTGGCCGATCGCGCAAAGGGCGTCGGGATGCCGGGGGTCACGATCGACGGCAACGACCCGGTCGCGATGGTGGCGGCACTCGAGCAAGCCGTCGATCGTGCACGGTCGGGAGGTGGGCCCACCCTCGTCGAGGCGGTGACCTTCCGCTTCGAGGGTCACTACGCGGGCGACTCCGGCAAATACATCCCCGGCGATCAGCTTGCGCACCAGAAGACGGTAGACCCCATGATCACCTTCCCCCGCTACCTCATCGAGAACGGGGTCTCGCAGGAGGAGATCGACGAGATCCGTGCCGAGGCTGCGGCCGAGGTCGAAGAAGCGCTCAAGATCGTTCTCGCGGCAGCCATCCCGGATGCCGATGAGATCCGTGCCGACGTCTACGCAAATGAATTGGTGGTCACTCATGACTGAGACACGCGTCATCTCCATCCGTGAAGCCCTCAACGAGGCACTCGAGGAAGCCCTTCGGACCGACCCCACAGTCTTCCTCCTCGGGGAGGACCTCGCAGATCCCGCCGCGGGGGTCAACGGTGTCACCCGCGGACTTTCGACCGCCTTCGGTGACGACCGGGTGATGAACACCCCGATATCGGAGGCAGCGATCATCGGCGCCGCCGTCGGTGCCGCGATCGAGGGCTTCAAGCCCGTTGCCGAGATCATGATCATGGACTTCATCGGAATCGCGATGGATCAGATGGTCAACCATGCGGCCAAGATCCGATACATGTCGGGCGGGCGCACAACCTGCCCGCTGACCGTGCGCACCGCCGTCTTCGCGGGAACCGGTTCGGGCGGCACGCACTCGCAGTCCCTCGAGGCCTGGTTCATGCACGTTCCAGGAATGAAGGTCGTCTTCCCGAGCAACCCTGCCGACGCTAAGGGGCTGCTTCTCGAGGCCATCTTCGACCCCGATCCTGTCCTCGTCATCGAGGCGTCACGCCTGTACGGGCTGAAGGGTGAAGTGCCGGTCGGTGACGGACATCGGGTGCCCATCGGAAAGGCGGCGGTACTCCGCCYCGGATCGGACATGACCCTCATCACGTACGGCCTGGCGACCACGGCGACCTTGCAGGCCGCCGAGAAGCTGGCGGAAGAAGGCATCGAGGCCGAAGTCATCGATCTTCGATCGTTGCTTCCCCTCGACATGGACACCGTGCTCGAGTCGGTGGGTCGCACTCGTCGTGCCGTCATCGCCCACAACGCCACGACCTTCGCGGGGCCCGGGGCCGAGATCGCCGCGCAGATCTCGGCGAAGCTCTTCGGGGTCCTGGCCGAGCCGGTCCAGCGCGTCGGGGCGGACTTCACGCCGATTCCCGCGCGGGCCTCTGAATTCGCCGTGACGCTTGGCGTGGACGGCATCCTCAATGCAGCAAGAACAGCGATGGGAGCAGTACGTGTCTGAAGTGTCGGTAACGATTCCGAAAGTGTCGATGGCGTCCGAGGAGGTCGTCTTCGTGGGATGGCTGGTCGGCGACGGGGCTCCCGTCACCGAGGGGGATGCGATCTACAGCATCGAGACGGAGAAGGTGGAGACGGACATCGAGGCGGCTGTCAGCGGCATTCTCCGGCACGGAGACGCCACGGACGACGAGACATACGCGGTCGGCAGTGAAATCGGACGCATCGAGCTGGCGTCTTGAGCGCAGTGGTCTGGGACGAAGAGTTCGACGTTGTTGTCATCGGCAGCGGGGGCGGCGGACTTGTTACCGCTCTCGCCGCGCGTGAGGCCGGCGGGACAGCGCTGGTCGCCGAGAAGCGGGATCTTGTCGGGGGGGTCTACCTCGATGTCGGGCGGAGTCGTTTGGCTTCCGAATAACCCCCWGATGCAGCGCGCGTCGACGTTCGTTCACCGCCGTCCTACGAGGACGCCAGCGGATGCCGCAACGAGGCCACTGCAGGGCCAGCGCTCAGAATTGAGGTCTTGCCAAACATCAGGGGCATCTCCAGGTATGCCCTCTGCGCCTCGCTCAGAGCACCTTCGAGCGGAGCATCCGAGCCGTGGTCGCCCGAAGTCACCGGTATCGGTGGTACCCCCACAGAGCTGGGGGCCAGCCACGGCGTGAGGACGCTTGCAGGGCCCGTCACGACCAGGATCTCTGTGCCGAGCACCGCAGAGATGATGTCGCCGAAAACGCCCAGCTTCTCGCGGGCGTCGCCAAGCGCATCCAGCACGGCGTCTTCTGCCCGTTGAGCACGCTCCGCGAGTTGCCGGGCGTAGGCCGCAGGGCCTAGGGACTCCAGGGTCGGCCTCTCGTTCAGATGGAGTGCCAGCGCCGTGAGCGACGCGAAGCGCTCCAGGCACCCGCGGCGACCGCACCCGCACTCAGGTCCGTCTCGCGCGACGGGAGTGTGTCCGAAGCCCGACGTTGCGCCGTGGTTGAGGAGCATTGCGCCGTGGATGATCGCGCTTCCCCCGACTCCGCTGCCCACCATGACGACGACGGCGTTGTCGGCGGTGCGCGCGGCGCCGGACGCATGCTCGGCCAGCGTGGCGGCGTCGCCGTCGTTGACCACATGAAGCGCACGGACGTTCGCCTCCGCGAGTGGAGAGAACAAGTCGTCCATCGACTCGGCGTCCCAAAGCATCTCCTCGGAGCTGAGTCGCCCACCCTGCTGGATTCCTGGGAATGCGATAGCCAGGGACGTACCGGGGGCATCGACCGCGGTCGAACCGCGGACGACGTCCGCGATGGCCGTCCCGATCCGTCCGGGCTCCCAGAGGCCGGGGTGCGTCACTGTCTCTGAGGCGAGCACGCGGCCCTTGAGGGCGGCTATGCGGATGTCAATGGCGTTGTGATGAAGAGCGACCCCCACCAGCGCGGGTCGCTCGTCATCCAGTGTCAGAAGCCGCCGTGGCCGTCCGCGTCCGGATGCGGGTGCGGATTCGGAATGGAGCACCCTTGCAGAAACGAGCTCGTTGACGAGCAGCGAGATAGCTCCTTCAGCGAGTCCGGTTTTCTGCACCAGCTCAGTGTGAGTGATGTCGGGGGTTTCGCGGATCGCCGTGGCGACGAGCCCCAGGTTGCGGTCTCGCAGCTCGCCCAACGCTGATCGCGAAGACATCAGTTCGCGCTCCCTTGCTTTTATCTCAAACTTCGAGAATAATAGAAACGTTGCGACATGACGTCGCACCCCTTCCATACCCCGACGACGAGGAGGTCGTGTGTCCGACCATACGCGCGCCAATCAGAGCGCGATCGCACCGAAACCCCGCATTCAAGGCGGAGCAAAGTTCGTGTCAGGCTATCTCCTGTCCACGGCAGGGCTGTTCGCCGTTTTCCAGGGGATGCAGCAGATTCTGCTGCCGAGCCAGGTCGCCTCGATCGACGAAGCGGGCAAGGTTGCGTCGCTAGGTGTGCTTGCCTCGCTCGGAGCGCTCGCGGCGGCGGTCGGCAACCCGCTGTTCGGCGCCATGTCCGACAAGACCCGAAGCCGCTTCGGCCGCCGCACGCCGTGGCTCGTCGCCTCCGCCATTGGGCTCACCGGGCTGCTGGCCTTGATGGGTTCGATGCACGAGCTGCTCTGGCTCGGCGTTGTGTACGTAGGTGTGATGCTCAGCGCGGCCGCATACCAGGCAGTGCTGACCTCGCTGCTCCCCGAGCGGGTGCCCGTGAGCCGACGCGGCCTCATCTCCTCCTTGATGGGTATCGCCACGACCCTGGGCGTCATCTACGGGCTCAACCTGGCGCCCGCCTTCGTCCAGAACCCGGTCGTCGGATACCTGCTGCTGGTCGCCGTTCTGGTGGTCGGAACTCTCTTCCTCGTGTTCCTCGCGCCGGACCCGCTGGCAGGCCGGGACGAGCCCGAGCCGTCGGCTCGTCCCCGTCTGTCGGCGAGCGAGCGCGTTAGCAGTTTCGCCGCGTTCTTCGCCGGCTTGCGCGACCATGACTTCGCATGGGCGTTCTGGGCGCGCGTGACAATCATGGTCGGGTTCTGGACGGTGTCGGCGTACCAGTACTACGCGCTCACCGACTACATCGGCGTCGAGAACCTGCCAGGGGGCGATCCGGCGACGGCTGTCGCTCTCCTGGGCACAGTGAACCTCGGATTCTCCATCCTCTCCACGGCGATCGCAGGACCTTTGTCGGATCGCATCGGACGGCGGAAGATCTTCGTCATCATCGCCTCAGTCGGCATCGGCATCGGAATGCTCATCCCGGTGTTCGTCCCCACCTTTGCGGGGATGCTCGTCTGGGCAGTCGTGGTCGGGCTCTCGTACGGCGCTTACGCGTCCATCGACCAGGCTCTGATGACCGAGGTCCTTCCCGACGAGGAGCACAACGCGCGCGACCTCGGGCTCCTGAACGTGGCAACCGCAGGTCCGCAGATCGCCGCGCCCTTCCTCGCAGCCGTCATCATCGGGGCCACCGGGGCGTATCCGCCGATCTACATTTTCGCCGCGGTGGTCGCGCTGCTCGCCTCGGTGTTCATCATCCCGATTCGAAAGGTGCGCTGAGATGAAGCTGCGAGAAATCCAAAGCATCCAAGGCACACTCCGCGGTGTGGAGGCCGATGGGGTGTTCACTCTCCTGGGTGTTCCTTACGGCGACGACACGTCGGGCCCCCATCGATTCCGCGCACCGCGGCCGGTGCCGAGCTGGTCGGGCGTCCGTGAGGCGGTCACCTTCGGACCGGCAGCGCCTCAGCTCGACTCTCGTGGGGAGCTCGAGAAGTTGATGCACCCGCGGAACGGATCGCCTCTCGAAGGCGGACCGATGGATGAGGACTGCCTCCGCATGAACGTGTGGGCCCCGTCCGGGCGCGAGGGCGCCGAGTTGCCTGTGCTCGTATGGCTTCATGGAGGTGGTCATCTCGCCGGCTCCGGCAACGAGATGTGGTTCAACGGAGACGTCCTCGCCGCGCGCGGTGATGTCGTCGTGGTCACGGTGACCCATCGACTCGGACTCTTCGGATTCCTCGATCTTCGCGATCAGGGCTACCCAGACTCCGCCCACGCGGGGATGCTCGATATCATCGCCGCGCTCGGCTGGGTGAGTGAGAACATCGCGTCGGTGGGTGGCGATCCGTCACGCGTCACCATCGCCGGGCAGTCGGGAGGAAGCGGCAAAGTGGCGGCGCTGCTCGCGATGCCCGCCGCCCGTGATCTGTTCGTCCGGGCGATCATGATGAGCGGGCCGTTCGCCCGGGTGCTGCCTCAGAATGCCGTCACCGGATTCCGTGACCGCGTCTTCGAGGCACTCGGCGGCCCTTCCCCGGATGCGCTCGAGAATCTCTCCGCCGCCGACCTGCTCGCCGCACAAGGGCGCGCGCTCGCGGGAGGTGCCGATGTCTTCGGGCCCCAGGCCATGGAGTCGATGGCCGGAATCGGTCCAGTCCTCGACCGCGTTCACCTGCCCGAGCACCCGTTCTGGCCCACGGGCGGAGTCGGATTGCGAGGGAAGCAACTGCTCATCGGTTGGACCGCCCACGAAGTCGGTTCGCTGCTGGCATCGGACCCCGGCTACACGATCCAACTGACGGCGGACGATGTCGTCGCTCGGCTCACCGCCTTCGGCATACCGGATCCGCAGGCGCTCTTCGACGCCACATCCGCCACAGTGCCGTCCGAGCCGCCGCACCTCGTCTACGCGCGACTGCTCAGTGGGATGCTGTTCGCCGGACCGGCACGAGAAGTCGCCACGCGTGCGCGCGAGACCGCCGACGAAGTCTGGGTATACGAATTTGCGGAGCCGAGTGACGCGCTGGGTGGGCTGCTCGGATCGTGCCACTCGTTGGACATCGCCTATGTCTTCGGCACAGTGGATCGGATCCCGCTCGTCGGCGCGACGCCGGCGCGCGTCGATCTGTCGCGCCGGATGATGAATGCGTGGGTCGGCTTTGCGACGAGTGGTGCGCCCGCTCCCGTCGAGGAGTGGCGACCGTGGGGGAGCGGCGGAGAGTCGATGCACCGCTTCTCAGCGACCCGGTAGCACGCAGAGAGCGTGACCAATTTGGTGCGCTGATGGTCGTATGGATCCTCGCTCTCGCAACTCGAGCCTGAGAGAGCAACACTGAGCCAGCCGAAGCTGGGCTTGGGGTGGCGTTCGAAAGTTTCCCGGCTGACTGTCAATGAGCCCGAAGGTGGCTTCCCAGTCGTCCCATTCGAAGTTGTCAAGCAGGCTCCAGTGCAGATACCCCGGATGTCGATGCCGTCGGCGATCGCGTCGGCCATGTCGTTCAGTGCGATCGTGGTGTACGCGATGCGTCGCTTGTCGTCGCTGGCGGCGATGCCGTTCTCCGTCACCAGGATCGGGACGTCGCCGACGACGTCGCGGGTGTGGCGGAGTGCGATGCCGAGTGCGTCGGGGCGGTATGCGCACCCCATGATTGTGTTGTCGGGGTGCCCGGGGTGAGGGACGAAATCGTCATCGCGCGCGACTTTGAGGTATTTGTCCTCGATTAGGTACTGGACGTCGGCGTACTTCGCTTCGTTGCCGGGGGTAGGGGTGCGCCTCCATCCGCGGCCGTTTTCGCGCCCAAGGGTCCCACTGAGCGTTCCAGGGGCGCTGTCGCGCCGTGGGGGGCGGGAGTCTCGTGCATGGCTGGCTCTTGCCGGCCAGGGTTGTCGAGGTGGATGCTGGCGGTGTCGGTCGCGGTGACGTCGAGATCCCTTGGTGCTTCGAGCCCGACGCTGAGCGTGACGCGGAAGGGCACCCACGGGAACCGTGGATTGTTGCCTTCGAGCACGAGTGTTAGATTCCTGAACTCTTCCCCGCCCTTCCCCGTGACCGGCCTCGTTTGAAGGAGGCTGCTGATGGATGTGGTGCACGAGCGGGCGGYGGGGTGGACATCTCCAAACGCGACGCGAAGGTCGCGATCCGGGCGCCGGGTAAACGCGCAGGGACGTTCACCACGAGCGTGACGACGTGGGGTGCGATGGTGCCGCAGATTCTGGAACTGGTCGAGTTCCTGCAAGCCCAGCAGGTCACGGTGGTGATGGAAGCGACCGGCGACTATTGGAAGCCGTTCTACTTCCTGATGGAAGACACGCTGCCGGTGATGCTGGTCAATGCCCGGCAGGCGCGGAACATCCCGGGGCGGAAGACCGATGTGTCGGACGCGGCGTGGCTGGCGCAGTTGGCCGCGCACGGACTGCTGCGGGCGTCGTTCGTCCCGCCGGAACCGATCCGGCAGCTGCGGGATCTCACCCGTGCCCGCGCGGTCGCGACCAGGGACCGGACCCGGCAGGTGCAGTGTCTGGAGAAGTTCCTCGAGTCCACCGGGATCAAGCTCTCCTCGGTGGCATCGGCATTCCCGCGTGAGGCGCATCCACCCTAACGGCTATCGCGCAGGCCACTTTCGCGTCCAGGGGTCCCCAGGGGGACCCTTGGGGGACCACTGTGATGCGCCACCCGCACCGTGCTCCTGCCCCGGAATCCCCAGCACCCGCGTGATTCCGCGGTTGCGATCAGCGATGACCGGTGAGGGGATTCCACCCCGCAGGGGTGGTGCACTGCAGACGGACTTCTCGCTTGAGTCGTCTGACTCTGCCGCCCCGCAGGCCCGCGATTCGCTCTTGGGCGCGGGCTTACGGGCTCCGTCGGAGCAGGTTGATGCGGACTGTGCGCAGGCTGGTCTTGGGAAACATGAAATACCGCTCGTCCCCGTTCAAGGTGCGCCGCGGGATCCATCGCCCATCGTGGTACTCACCTTCGATGAGCGTGTCCAGTTCGACGATCGCGTCTGAGCGCGAGAAGCGCACGGAAGCGCCGCGTGCGACCACGAGGAATTCGTCCTCGGCGGTGCGGATGATCAGGCCGTAGCCGATCAGGACCGCTGCGGCCTCGCCAGTACCCTCACCGAACATGCCTCGCGTGTCCATTGGCCCCGAGATCGTCACCGTGTAGCCGCCGAGTTCGACCTGCTCCTGCTCACCGGTGACGAGACGGAAGCCATGAATGCTGCCCGTAGCCTGTGCGTCGGTGATGACCCTCGTCATGCTCTGCATCGTCGAGAACGCGCTGAACAGATCCTGGTCGTCTAGAACGTCCTCGATGCCGAACGGATGAAAGCCCATCGCTCGGTACGCGCCGATCGCTACGAACGCCAACCCGGCATCGGGGCGGGCTTCGGGAATGAATATGCCGTTCCCTGCGACGTCATAGTCAGCCAGCGTGCCCGCGAAATCATCGATGTATATGTCGGGTGCGAGGAAGTCAAGCGAGGGGGCGCCGATCTGCCAGATGTCGATCATTCGAGAAACGGGTCCGCCGCTGGGGTATCGCCCAGGGACGTCGGCGTTCGGCTGTGGGCCCAGCCATGCATTGGTGTAGATCGGCAGCGGGTGTTCGGCGACTCCGGCGCGAGCAACGCGTTCTACGAAGCGGCTGAAGCCCCAGCTCATAAACACCTCTTCGGCATCCTGGTCCGTGCCGAACACCTCGGCCCAGGTTCCCGATTCGGCGGAGCCGCCTCGATCCCAGAGGTTACGGACCCACGGGTGCAGCGCAGCGCCTCTCGTGGCGAGGCCGCGAAGCAGCTCTGTGGGCACCGGCTCGGCCCAGGCGGTGTCGGCCAGCGCACTGCGGTCACGGCTGTCGCCGAGCAGTCCGACCTCGTTCTGCACCTGTACAGCGACCACGGTGTGGTCGGGATCCACCCGGCGGATGTGTTTCATGAGGGTCGCGAACGCACGCGTGTCTGCTTCGACGAGCGCCTCGCTGAACACGCTGAGGATGGGGCCGTCGAGGCTGAATCGACCGGTGAGCAGTCGTTCGGGGTCGCGCTCCGCACGGGGGAAGCGCTTCTCATCGCGTCGCACCCAGCTCGGTGCGTAAGACGACTCGGCATTCTTGTAGGAGCCGAACCAGATGAGGACGAGCCGGATGCCACGGGCTCGCGCCTGAATGATCTGGTCGTCCACCGCGGTGAAGTCGAATAGGCCTTCCTCGGGCTCGACAAGCTGCCAGCTGGCAGCTCCGATGATCGAGCGAACGCCGTTCTCGGCCAGACGATCCCAGACCGGAGCCATATATGCGGGGCTCGACGGGCTCGAGTTGTGCAGCTCGCCACCAAGAGAGAGAAACGGTGCGCCATCGACCAGCAGATGAGCGCCGTGCGCGGTGCGCTCCACTCGGGGGATGCTATCCAACCCACCGGCACGGTCTTGGAGAGCAGTTGTTTCGGCGGCGTGCGTCATTGCGAACCCTTCGCGGCTGTGAGTATCCGACGCTTGAGTATGCATGAGTGGCAATCGGTTGTCAAACGTCTATCCTGGTTTCTCTCGACCGGGCGGTGCACGGTCAGGCTGAAGCCCGAACCGCCCTCAGCGGGCACGACGCGGTTCATTGGGCGATCGCCGCGGCGGATCAGGATGCCGCTGCCGGCGCGATGGCGACTCCCATGGCGACCGCATCCCGACGACTGGCGTCCGACCGGCGGACTGGTCCGCATCGACGTGGATACGGATTGCCGCGCTTCCCTCGTCGGGGATGGTTCGACCGACATCACCTTGTGGCGGCACACACATCGCCAATATCACCGAGCTCTCCGGCGATACCACCTGGCTCAGGAGCAATGGGGTCGAAGGGGGGATCGAGCTGAGCATGCAGACAACCGTCAACGTCGGCTGAAGAACGACCAGGTGCGGGCCGCAAAGATGCTGACGTCTCCGAACCAGACCTGACGGTCATAGGCGAATTCAGCCGCATAGTGGGCGGCACTCCAAGACCCCGGTGGGCATCACAAGTCCGAACGACTGGGACAGTTGCAACCTTTCGCTGAGCGAGTGGCTGTCGCAACTCATGAACACCGTCCTCGACGCATTCGACCGCGCTCCGACAAGCGGTTGCGATTGGTGGATCGGGTGACACACCGCATCGCCGAATACCGTTCCGAAACATGGCCCATGCGCGGAGTAACCTGCCGACAAGTGTGCTGGCAATCGCTTGCCAAAACTGCATGGCCATGCTTGACTAATGTCCGGAACGCCATGCGCAGCGCAGCGAGGAGAACAGATGCTGAAGCCCCGATTGACCGCCACCCGCGAACTCCAACGGTTGGACGGATTGTGGAAGTTCGCTCTGGACACGGATGCGGGGGAACGTCCTTGGGCTGCCGAACTGCGAACGACGCGCGAGGCACCAGTCCCCTCGAGCTACAACGATCTCTTCGTCGATGCGAAGGTGCGGGACCACGTCGGTGTCGTCTGGTATCAGCGCATCGTGCGTGTGCCCCGCGGATGGGCGGGCGACAGCGTCTTCGTCCGACTCGATTCGGCCACTCACGAGGGCGTTGTGTACGTGAACGACGAGCTTGTCGCCACGCACGCCGGCGGATACACGCCGTTCGAGGCCGACATCACAGCGTTCGTCGAGCCCGGAGCCGAGTTCCGGCTCACGGTCGGCGTCGACAATCGGCTGACGAGGGACACGATTCCTCCGGGCCATGTAGAGATTCGCGACGACGGGCGTCCCCGGCAGCGATACATGCACGACTTCTTCAATTACGGCGGCCTCGCCCGCTCCGTGTGGCTGTACTCCGCTCCCGCGGAGCGGGTGCAGGACCTCACGGTCGTCACCGACGTGGACGCCGGCACCGGACTGGTGAGCTACGACGTGCTCACGACATCTCTCGGGGCTGATGCCGACGTCCGCGTGCGCATTTCGGATGCCGAGGGTGCCACGGTCGCAGAGGGCTCGGGCCACAACGGACAGCTGCGGATCGCCGATGTGCGACTCTGGCAGCCCGGCGCAGCGTACCTCTACGAACTCACCGCTGAGGTGGTGCGTGAGGGAGAAGTCGTGGACAGCTACCCGTTGCCTGTCGGTGTCAGAACAGTTGAAGTCCGCGGCAATCGCATCCTGATCAATGGGAAGCCGTTCTACTTCACGGGTTTCGGCAAGCACGAGGACTCTCCGGTGCGCGGAAAGGGTCACGACGACGCCTACCTCGTTCACGACTTCGAACTGATGGGCTGGATGGGCGCCAACTCTTTCCGGACCTCGCACTATCCGTACGCCGAGGAGGTCCTCGAGTACGCGGACCGCCAGGGGATGGTGGTCATCGGTGAAACAGCCGCGGTCGGTCTGAATATGGCGATCGCTGCCGGCTATCTCGGGAAGACCGACGTCGTCACATTCGGGCCAAAGGGATTCGGCGAGACGACCCAGGCGGCCCATGCACAGCACATCCGGGAACTGATCGCTCGCGACAAGAACCACCCGAGCGTGGTGATGTGGTCGATCGCGAATGAGCCCGACGCGCGTGACGGCGGTGCACGTGGGTACTTCGAGCCACTCGTCGCACTGACTCGTGAGCTCGACCCCACGCGTCCGCTCACCTACGCCAACATGATTCTGGCCAGCCCGGAGAAGGACGTCATCGCCGACCTGTTCGATGTGCTGAGCATCAATCGCTATTACGGCTGGTATCAGGACACCGCGGATCTGGAGTCCGCCGCAGCACACCTCGAAGCGGAGCTGCGCGCCTGGGAGGACAAGTTCGGCAAGCCCATCATCATGTCGGAGTTCGGGGCGGACGCCGTCGCCGGGCTGCACACGGTGCTGGACCAGCCGTGGGCGGAGGACTATCAGACCGCGTTGCTGACGACTTACCATCGCGTCTTCGACCGCATCGACTCCGTCGTGGGGGAGCACGTGTGGGCGTTCGCTGATTTCCAGGCGATGCCCATCACTCAGCGCGTGGACGGCAACAAGAAGGGCGTCTTCACCCGGGACCGTCGCCCAAAGGGAGCGGTGCACGCGCTTCGGGCTCGCTGGACGGCGATGAGCGCGTGAGTTCAGGACGGATGCGGATGAACCCCGGACCACTGTGGTGACACCGACTGCTACGCCACGCAGGCCCCGGGCGCTGCAGATCGACGCCGGTGGTGACGCGTTCATCGTCAGCGGCAGCCATCCGCGGCTGTCGTTTCAAGTGCCGGAGAGTATCGGAAGGCAGAGCTCGTACACCCTTGAGGCCGTGRTGGACGATGCGGCACAGCCCAGTGTGTCTGCGAGTGGTGGCCAGCACCTGTTCCTTGAGTGGCCGTGGGCGCCGCTGCGGAGCGGGCAGCGCGTGCAGTGGAGAGTGCGGGTCTCCGGGACAGCAGACGTGTCGGAGTGGTCCGATCTTCACGAGTTCGAGGTGGGGCTGCTCGATCAGGACTGGCGAGCGGAGTGGATATCACCGATTGAGGATGTAGCCGCCGGTCAAGGTCAACGCCCTGGTTATGTGCTGACCGCAGATTTCGACCTGCCGGGCGACGGCGCAGTATCCGCTCGCCTCTACGCCACCGCCCTCGGTCTCTACGACGCACGCATCAACGGCAAACGGGCGGGAACGACGGAACTCGCCCCGGGATCGTCGTCCTACGACCGCACCCTCTATGCGCAGGCATATGACGTCGGTGACGCCCTTGTTCGCGGCACGAATCGATTGGAGCTGCTGCTCTCCGACGGGTGGTTTCGCGGCGAGGTTGGCGCGTATCGTGTGCCGGCCGGCTGGGGTGAGCGCACCGGCGTGAGGGCGGAGCTGCACATCACGCTTGTGAGTGGCGAACGGCAGATTGTGCGAACCGACGGCACGTGGACGAGCGGCCGTAGCACGTTGACCAGAGCCAGTCTGATGGGCGGCGCAACGCTTGACCTCACGGCACCGCCGGCGCAAGAACACCGCGCACGAGTCGGCGTCGTCGACGCGCCCGCCGTCTCATGGTCACCCGCTCCACCCGTCCGCGTTGTCGAGACACGCGCCCCCGTGTCCTCGCGAAAGCTCCGTGACGGTGTGTGGGTATTGGATTTCGGTCAGAACGCGTCCGGGTGGATTCGAATGACCGATCTCGGCCCCGCCGACACCCGGACGGTCATCGATCATGGCGAGTTCCTGGCATCCGACGGCGACCTCTCAACAACGCACCTCGATTCCACGCGTCCCGGGGAGCCCACCAAGGAATTCGTCCAGCGCGACGAGGTGGTCTCCGACGGGGACAGCGGCAGACACTTCGAACCGCGACACACCATCCACGGTTTCCAGTTCGTGCGGATCACCCGCGACGGAGCCCGGTTCGATCCTTCGACGGTGTCGATGCAGGTCGTCCATACCGATCTCCGTCCGGTCGGCGGCTTCGCCTGCAGCGATGACGATCTCAACCGGCTCCATAGAGTCGCCGACTGGAGCTTTCGCGGCAACGCCGTCGACGTTCCGACGGACTGCCCGACACGGGAGCGGCTCGCGTGGACGGGGGACTATCAGGTGTTCGCGCCGACCGCGACGCGACTTTACGACGTTCTCGGCTTCTCCAGGAAGTGGCTGCGGTCGGTACGCGACGATCAACTGCCCGACGGTCGCGTGGCCAACTTCGCGCCGGACGGGCGAAGGATCAAGCTCAAGCTCGACGACCAGTTCGCTCAGATGACGGGTTCCGCCGGGTGGGGCGACGCCATCGTCGCGGTGCCGTGGGAGATGTACGAGTCGTACGGCGACATCGAAGTGCTCGCCGAGAACTGGGACGCGATGACGCGCTGGGTCGAGTGGGCGCTGTCCACGGCTCGGACCGCCCGGCATCCTTCGCGCCGGCAGCGATCTCCGGAACCCCTTCCCCACGAAGAATTCCTCTGGGACGGGTCGTTTCACTGGGGCGAATGGATCGAGCCGAAGCAGAAGGACGCCGACGGCAATTCGATCAATCCTGTACACCACAACCCCATGGCGTGGTTCACCGCAGACAAGGGCGAAGTCGGAACGGCCTACCTGTATCGCTCGACCCTCACTCTCGCGCGCATCGCGCGGATTCTCGGACGCGTGGGCGACCGCGATCGCTACGACGATCTGGCGGCGCGCATCCTCAGCGCCTGGCGAACCGAATTCGTGCGCGCCGACGGTCGCACGGTTGTCGATACTCAGGCGGCCTACGTCCGTGCGATCGCGTTCGGCCTTGTGCCCGACAGCGTTCGCGGAGCGGCAGCGGCCCGGCTCGTCGAGCTCATCCGGGAGGCCGGCACCCACCTGGGGACCGGGTTCCTCTCCACGGGGCACCTGCTGCCGGTGCTCGCCGACACGGGATTCGCCGACGTCGCCTACGAGCTCCTGTTCCAGCGCTCCGCGCCGTCATGGCTGTATATGCTCGACCGCGGTGCCACCACCATCTGGGAGGAGTGGGAGGGCATCGACGAGCAGGGGCGCGCCCACGAGTCGCTCAATCACTACAGCAAGGGCGCTGTCATTCGGTTCCTCCACACTCACGTTCTGGGCTTGCGGCAGGAGCCAGGATCGGTGGCGTGGGAGTCATTCGAGGTGGCACCAGTGCCCGGCGGCGCGCTCACGTGGGCGCGAGGTCACCACGATGGTCCCCACGGGCGCATCGAGGCGGAGTGGAAACTC
>NZ_JBFUFC010000070.1:0-17573 GCF_056403635.1 Microbacterium sp. P2_F9
GACTGCGGCTGCCGAAGAACTGGAATTGGATGGGGACGGCGGCGTTGATCCAGAAGCTGCGGGTGCCGCTGCCGTCGCCCATCGTCAGGTCGAACATGAACGATTCGGAGCGGCGCAGCTTATTCATGACGACCACCCGGATGTGAGCAAGCGTGCGGTCCTCGATCTCGAACGCATTGGTCGTTGGTCCATACATGAATCTGCCCACCGCAACCTCCTCACAGGGATCGGTTCGAACGCACGAACGACGCGGCATCCCGACATCCGGAGTACCCGACCGCAAGATGCGATACACCGACTGAAACACCCCTGCGGGTGTAGCGGCACACCCCTGAGGGTGAAAAGGTGAATCATGTCCGTCTCCTCCCGCCGCCCTGTCACTGTGGCGTTGGTGGATGACTATGAGGTCGTCCTCAAGGGGTTGGCGCATCTGTTCGATGACTACCGCGACCGCGTCGCGGTAGTCGAGATCGATGCGAATGCAACCGTGGCTGACACCGTCGACGTCGTCCTATACGACTCCTTCGCGCAGCCGGAGTCGGATCACGACCAGATCGCAGAGCTGATCGCCAACCCCCGCGCTCGCCACGTCGTCGTCTACACCTGGAACCTTCAACCGGAGCTCATCGACGCCGCCCGACGACAGGGCGTGCACGGTTACCTGTCCAAGACCCTTCCCGCGGCCGAACTGGTCGCGGCGATCGAGGCGGTCAGTTCGGGCCAGAACGTGATCAGCGATCAGCGTGGTCGCGCCACGAGCGCTGCCGGGCTGGACTGGCCGGGCAGACGGGAGGGCATCACGGATCGCGAATCGGAGATCCTCGCGCTGATAACACAAGGGATGAGCAACGCCGACGTGGCGCGTCTGACATATCTGAGCCCGAACACCGTCAAGTCCTACATCCGCTCCGTTTACCGCAAGATCGGCGCCACCAGCCGGGTCGAAGCGGTGCTCTATGGCGTCCGCCACGGATTCACCCCCGACACGAACCGGATTGAATACTGGCGCGGAAGTTCATGAAACCATCGTCGGACGGTCGTTGGTCGCCGCGACAGGGTAGGCCCGAGGCCCACACGACACAAGCCCGCTGACGACGGGCACGCCGATCGCGATCATTGAGTGATGCGGATGCTGCACTACACGGGCGACGCCGTCCTGGTGGCGGATGACGTCTGCCACGCAATGTTGCGGTACGCCCTATCTCTCGCCGAGACGCAGCGCTCCGACCTTGTCACCATTCCGGTGATCGCCGACGACGGCTCAACGACCTTCGCCGACTTCCTGCTCGGACCAGCCAGCCAGCTGTATGCAACCGCCGCGCCCCACCGCCCGCACCAGGCCTACAATCCTGACGCCGTGGGCGAGCTCGATCGCCGAACGCGTCGACTGCACCCCGTCGCCATTGTTGAACGATTCGACTCGGATGCCCCGGCGAACCGCTCAACTGCCCACGACTGGTGGGCAGACGAAAGCATCTGACTGACCGACTAGCTGCTGGCGCGAATGCCATGCGCCCGCCGCTCGACCTCTAGCAACGGCCGGTGGTTCCCGGATAGCCTCTGCGTGTCGGACGACGTGGTCCGGCGTCTCCGACCCGAGAGGAACTCACATGCCAAACAACAAGGCCGCCGCAGGCAACAAGGCCGCCGCCGGCAACAAGGCGGCCGCAGGCAACAAGGCGATGAAGGGCGGCCCGGCGGCCGCCAAGATCCCGGCGCCGAAGGGCCATTCCCCGAAGGGCCTGGACAAGCAGTAACGGGCTGAAAGGCTCTCAGTCGACGAGGCTGAGAGCCTTTCAGCCCGTCGCGGCGCTACGTGCTCGACCGAACGACCAGCGACGGAACCAGGTCGACCCGGCGAACGGGTATGTCGATGCCCGCGGCGATGCCCAGTACGAGGTCCAGCGCCACCCGGCCGGACTCCTCGAACGGCTGTCGCACGGTCGTGAGGCCGAGCCCATCGGCGAGCGGCCCGTCATCGAAGCCGACGATCGCGACATCGTCGGGCACGGAGAGGCCGCACTTCGCCAAGCCCCGCCAGGCGCGCGCGGCGAGCTCGTCGTGATTGGCCATGATCGCGGTCGGGGCGTGGGGTCCTGAGAGGGCCGCGAGGAGGGCCGGGGTGGGGTCGGCCTCGAGCGGGCAGGTGACGAGCGTCATCGCCACATGCTCGGACAGCCCCTGCATGCGCAGCATCCCTGCGGAGATGTAATCCTGCGAAAGCTGCGGCTCGCCCAGGTAGATCACCCGTTCATGCCCGCGTTCGCGCAGGTGCTCGCCGGCCAGGCGTCCACCGGCTTCGTCGTCCATCAGCACGACTGGCGCGTCGTCGCCGACGGGCCTGGCGCGACGCACGTCGATGAGCACCAGGGGGAGCGCGGCCTCGCGGCTCGCGCGCATCGCCGCGCTGCCGAGCGGCACGCCCATCACGATCAGACCCTCGATACCGCGCCGCGCGGGCAGCGCGTCGAGCAGCGGGGCACGGACGCTGGCCGCCGACTCGAGGTCGTGGGCAGTCAGGTCGATCGCGGTTTCACGCGCCCGCACGAGCATGCCCGCGAAACGACGGAAGTACGTCGAGTAGGTGCTGAACGGCGCCGCCACGGCGATGCGGGTGCCACCGCCCGGGCGTCCCTTTGCGGTTCCGGCACGGTAGCCCAACGCGCCGGCGGCCGCGACGACCCGGGCGCGGGTCTCCTCGCTGACCCGATGCGGCGCGTTGATGGCGAGCGAGACGGTGGAGATGCTGACGCCCGCGCGCTCGGCGACGGAGTAGATCGTCACCTTCGCGGCGCCGGGCATCGGCATCCTTCCTTCAAAAAAGAACTTCATCGAAGTACTTCGATGCCTTCAGACTAGACCCGAGACCAAAGGAGGTCGACCAGGATGAATCTCAAGAAGGCGCGGACGGACGCATTCGTCGCCGCCGTCGAGCAGCGCCTCGCGCCGCTCCAGCCGCCGCAGGGCAAGACCGCGCAGGAGCGTCGCCGCAGCGCTGAGGCGTTCGATGTCGTGATGACCACCGAGCTCGGCATCGCGCCGATCGACTCTGCGACCGAGGAGCACACCATCCCGGTGCCTGGGCATCCGGATGCACGACTGCGCGTCTACTGGCCGACTCCGGAGCGCAGCGATCCTGTAACCGCCGGCGGCCTGCCGATCCTCGTGTACTTCTTCGGCGGCGGCTTCGAGATCGCCGGGATCGACTGGGTCTGGTGGGACGCGTCCTTCCGTGATCGTGCGCGGGATGCCGGCATCATCCTCGTCGCCGGGGAGTACTCGCACGCACCCGAGGTGCAATACCCGGCGCAGCCCGAGCAGTGCTGGTCGGTGTTCGAATGGGCCGCGACGAATGCTCGCCAGCTCGGCGGCGACCCGGAGCGCCTCGCGATCGGCGGTGGATCCTCCGGCGGCAACCTCGCCGCCGCGACGGCTCTGATGAACCGCGACCGCGCCAACCGCCCGGTGCGGCTGCAGCTGCTCGAGGTGCCGATCCTCGACCTGACCGCCGGGCACCTCGACCTCGACGCACAGGCATCCCTCATGCCGAAGCCGCTGCTCCGACGGCTGGTGCAGATGGTCATCGGGCAATACGTGGGGCGCACCAAGGCGACCCGGCGCGAGCCCTACGCCTCGCCGCTGCTCGCCGAGTCGCTCCAGGGCATGCCGCCCACGGTCATCTACACCGCCGAACTCGACGCCCTCCGCGGCGACGGCGAGGCCTACGCCCGGGCCCTGAGCGACGCCGGAGTGCCGGTCTCGTGCGTTCGCATGATCGGCCAGAACCACGGCTCCGCTGGTTACCGCGGCTACGTGCCCGCGGCCGATCACCTGCACCGCGACATCGTCGCCACCTTGCGCACGCTGCACGACGAACAGATCACCTACCCGGAAGCCGCGACACGATGACCACGCTCGCCGACCTGACCCTCGACAGCGGCATCCTCCGCTGGATCGCCCGCATCGAGGAGCTCGCGCCCGGTCTGCCAGACCTCGCCAACCCCGATCCGCTGTTGCAGCGCGTCGCCGCGCGCGAACTGTCCGACCTGCTCGCGGTGGACTTCACGCTTCCGATTCCGGACGGCGTGGAGATCGACGATTTCGAGATCCTGGGGCGAGGCGGTGCGCTGCGGATGCGCCGCTACCGGCCCTCCGGCGCGGAAGGCCTCATGCCATCCCAGCTCTGGCTGCACGGCGGCGGGTTCTACGCCGGCACGATCGACGAGATCCTCAACGACCGGCTCTGCGCCCGCCGCGCACTCGACAGCGGGGTGCAGCTCTTCTCGCTCGAGTACCGCCTCGCGCCCCAGCATCCGTATCCCGCACCCGTGTTCGATGCCGTGGCGGCGCTCGAGGCGCTGGTCGCCGATCCGGCGCAGTTCGGCGTCGACCCCGATCGCCTGGGCATCGGCGGCAACTCCGCCGGCGCGGCCATCGCTGCGAGCACCGCGCTGCGGATTCGGGATGCCGGGGCCCCGCGCCTTGCTCATGTCGATCTGGAGGTGCCGCCGACGGCGATGCACCCGGTGGGCCAGTCCGCGGTGGACTACGCGATCGGATTCGGGCTCGATCAGATGGACTTCATCGTCGCGATGTACGCCGGAGCGGACGGACCCGCCGACGCGAACATCTCGCCGCTCGACGTGGAGGACCTCGGCGGACTGCCGCCGACGCTCATCATGGCGGGGGAGCACGACCCGCTGCGGGACTCGGGAGTGCAGTACGCCGAACGACTGCGGCAGGCGGGCGTGCCCGTCGAGCTGTTCGTCGGTGCCGGGCACCTGCACGGCACCCCGGGCATCACCGCCGCCTTCGACGGCGCCCGCGAGTGGCAGGAACAGCACGCTCGCTATCTCGCCGCCGCCTACAACACCCACCCCGTCCCGCTCGCCCGCTGACCTCCCACCACCAAGGAGACGCTGATGTCCCAGACCACCCTCGACCCGATCGGCGCCGTCGGCCCCGACGTGATTCCCGGCAGCAAGCAGCCCCGGGGCTTCCTGTTCGCCTACGTCGCCGCCTGGTTCGGCATCAGCCTGGTGCTCAGCACCCTCGGCGGCGCGGCGATCCCCAAGGTGTTCGCGTTCCTCGACGACGCCACCAAGGGCGTCAACCTCTCCATCGTCGCGGCGATCGGCGGCGTCGTGGTCATCGTGATCACCCCGCTCTTCGGCCGCTTGAGCGACCGCACCATGTCGAAGCTCGGCAAACGGCGCCCGTGGATCCTGGGCGGCGCACTCGTCGGCATGGCGGGCGTCGTCGTGCTCGCCTTCTCCACGGCGCTCTGGCAGGTCATCGTCGGGTGGGCGATCATCCAGACCGCCTACGGCGCGACGAACAGCGCCGTGCACGCACTCCTCGCCGATCAGATCCCCACGCGCATCCGGGCGCGCGTCTCGGCCGCGGCGAGCGTCGCCAACGCGCTCGCGCTCATCGTCGGCTCGCTCATGATCGCGGCGCTTCCGAACGACCAGCAGTGGACCTGGTTCATCGTGCCGGGCGTGGTGGGCACCGCCTTCAGCGTGCTGCTCTTCTTCCGCCTGCACGACATCGTGCGCACCGAGAAGCCCGAGCCCTGGCGGTGGTCGGACGTCCTCTCGACCTACTGGCTGAACCCGGTGAAGTACCGCGACTTCTTCTGGGCGTGGGCGTGCCGACTGTTCGTCACCATGTCGCTGTTCATGGTGTCGACCTACCTGCTGTTCTTCATCATCGACCGGCTGGGGATTCCGAAGGAAGAGGCATCCGGAGTCTTCGCGATGGTCCTCATCGCCTTCACACTCGCGAGCATCCTGACGACCGTCGTATTCGGCTGGATCTCGGACAAGACGGGCCGGCGCAAGGCGATCGTCTGGGTATCGGCCCTCCTCTCGGCAGTCGGTCTCACCGTCGCCGCGCTCGCGCCCGACCTGTCGGTGTTCATCATCGCGATGGTGTTGGTCGGCGGCGCGCAGGGCGCGTTCATCTCGGTCGATATCGCGATGATGACCGAGGTGCTGCCCACTTTCGACGAGGCGGGCAAGGACCTCGGCATCGTCTCGCTGTCGTACCAGGTGCCGCAGGTGCTGGTGCCGGTGCTCGCCATCCCGCTGCTCGCGATCGGCGGCAGCGGTGAGAACTACACGGCGCTGTTCGTCGCCGCGATCGTGTTCTGCGTGGTCGGCGCGCTCTGCGTGCTGCCCATCAAGAGCGTCAAATAGACGAGGCGGATGCCGGGGCGACGGCAGATGTCAAGGGGTCGGTCGAGACGGATGCTTCGTCCTACGGTCGGGGATGAACCCTGACGACAAGACGCGATTCGCGGCGAGCGAGGCCTGTACCCATGAGCGCTCTGATCATCTGTTGGAATCGCGACAAGTGGGACGGGTGGGACACGCCATACGAAGCTATCGTGGCGGCGATGCGCGATCCTGCGTTCCGGTACGTCTGTCGCTGGTCGGTCGGCGCGCGTCGCGAGGTGCCTATCGGGACGGATGCCTGGCTTCTGCGACAGGGCAGGATCCGCGGCCTTATCGGTCATGGTCGAGTGCTGTCGGAGCCGTTCGAGCACGTCCACTTCACGGATCCTGGGAGGACTCGTCAGTACGTGACCGTGGAGTTCGACACCCTTCTCGAGGAGTCGGATGCCGTGCCGGCGCATGTGCTCCAAGCCGTGGTGCCTCAGGTCGCGTGGGCATATAAATTCCAGTCAGGCAACTCCGTGCCGGCCGATGCCGAGGCGCGGCTGCGCAACCTGTGGGCGGACGCTACCGGACGCGCCTTAGACGGCTGAGCCGGGCGTTTGGCGAGCTGCGCTTCAACGTTCGCCTCAGAGGTCGAGGAAGTCGCCGAGCCACATCCGAACGCTCGCGAGACACTCGTCGTTGACGGCACCCGCGACTGCGGTGAGGCGCTCGCGGGTGAGCGTGCGCGGCTGCTCCGTCATGATCCATGACGGGCGCTCCAGACCGCTCGCGCCCTCGACACGAACGTGATTCGGCCACCCTCGATTCACTGTCGTGATCGGCAGGACGATCGCAAGGGTTGTCACCGCGTCGAGGTATCCCGCAGAGGCGATGACGAGGACCGGACGGTGCCCGCCCTGTTCTCGGCCGCGAACAGGCTCGAGTGACGCCCATGCCACGGCGCCGGGCGCGAGGTCACTCACGTGGCAGGTCGGTCAGCTCTGCGCGCTCCCACGAGGTCGACTCCACGGCGTGGGATGAGAGATCTTCGTTGGACGATCCTGCGATCGCCTCTCTGAGCGACGCCAGGCGGTCACGGCGGTCCGCGGCATCCGCGAGTACCGCGAGGTGCGCACCGAGCGTCAGCCCCGCGCGCGAGGCCTGTGTCTTGAGCCGGTCGCGCAGTTCATCGCTGACCTTGATCGTGGTGGTCATACTTTCAGTATACCGACGCCAAGAGCGGCGGCATGGCTGGCGGAGGTGGGCGCACCCGATGCCGGGGCGCCCACCTTCGTGCATCAGAGGGGGAGGAGTGCTGCCCCGCGGCGCCACACCTGGCGGATGTTGAGGGTGTCGCTGATGTCGGTGGTGGGATCCCCGTCGACGAGGAGCAGGTCGGCGCGGAGGCCAGGAGCGATTCGGCCACGGTCGGTGAGGCCGAAGCGCCTTGCCGCCGTGGCGGTCGCCGCCCGCAGCGCCTGCACGGGGGAGAGGCCGGCACGGACGAAGAGCTGGAGTTCGTGATGGACGCTGGCGCCGTGCGCGAGACCGCCGAACGACGGCACGGGCACTGACGCGTCCGTGCCGACGAGCAGGTCGACGCCGGCATCGCTGAGCGCCTTCACGCTCGCCAGCACATCGTCGAGGTCACCCTGCGGGTACCTGTCGAAGCTGCTCGACAGCGTCGCGAGCCATGCCTCACTCAGTCGAGATGCGACTCGTGGGTCGGCGCCGAAGGCYTCGCCGGTGATGCCCATCATCGAAGCGTTCAGCACCACGCACGGGACGACGAACGCGCCGGACCGGGCRACCAGCTCGATCACGTCGGTGGTGTGGGGCTTGTCCATGAACAGGTGCGCAAGGCCATCGATGCCCGCGTCGACCGCAGACACGGTGGAGTCGATGGTCAGTGCGTGCGCCACGGTGAGGAGCCCGAGGCGGTGAGCTTCGGCCACCCCGGCCGCGATGGTTGCGTCGTCGAGGCAAGGGAGTCCGGGAGCGCCTTCGACGGTTCCGTCGTCGATCATGAACTTGATGTAGTCCGAGCCTGCTTCGGCGAGCTGCGGGATGAAGGCGACAGCCTCTTCCGGGGTGGAGGAGAAGGGCATGACGATGTTCTCCCACGACTTGCCGCCGCGGCCTTCCTTGCGGCCCTCTCGGGGCGCGGCATCCGCCTGATCCTTGCCGCCGTGCTTGTCGCCTCCGTGCGCGAACAGCTCGCTGGGGTGCCCTCCGGGAGGGGTCAGGCCGAAGCCAGCCGACCGCACGTCCGCGACACGGTCATTATTCGTGATCTCCTCGCGGTTCTTCTTCGTGTGGGCGCCCTGCATCTCAAGTTCGGTCGTGACGCCGAAAGCGAGCGCGAGCTCGAGGGACTCGATCGACGTGTGCACATGGGCGTCGATGAAGCCGGGCGTCAGGGTAGCGCCGCTCGCATCGATGATGTCTGCGTCGGTGGGTGCGTCCTCTCCGATGGAAAGGATGATGGGGCCGTCCAAGACGACGGTGGTGGCGTCGAGGACGGTGTCGCCGTCGAAGATCCTGACGTTGATCACGGCTGTCTTACTCATGGCTTCTGCTCCTGCACTCGGGTCGGCGTCGAACATGTTCTGAACGAACATGTTCGCAACGTTAGCACAGAACCTGTTCGGCACGAACATGTTCGTGGTAGGTTCATGCCATGAACGATCCCGACCGCCCGCTGAGTCGCCGTGAGCGACCCGCCAAGCCTCCGCTGACCCGAGCCGGCATCGTCGCAGCGGGCCTGTCGGTGCTCGAAGCCGAGGGGATCGAGAAGGTCACGATGCGGCGAATCGCGGCCGAGCTCGACACGGGCGCCGCCTCGCTCTACGTCTACGTGCAGAACACTGCGGACCTGCACGCGCAGATGCTCGACGAGCTCCTCGCAGGCGTCACGCCTGCCGAGACCGGACCATGGCGCACGCGCCTGATCGACCTGCTCGAAAGCTACGCGGGGGTGCTCTTTCTGCATCCCGAGATCGCCCGGCTCTCGATGTCCACCCATACGTCCGGGCCCAACTATCTGCGTCTGCTCGACACCATCCTCGGGCTGCTCGACGAGGGTGGCGTTCCCGAAAATCAAGCCGCGTGGGGTGTGGACATCCTTCTCGCGTATCCCACCTTCCTGGCCGCCGAACGAGGCTCGCGTACTCAGCGCCCCAACAACCGTGATTTCGCCGACCTCGCAACTCAGGTCGCGACCGCCGATCCGCTCTCGCTCCCTCACGTCGCTGCCGCCGGTGACGAAATCGTCTCGGGAACGCCTGCGGCACGCCTGCGGTGGGGCATCACGGTGCTGATCAACGGCATCACCCAGACCGAAAGAGCGTGACGTCCCGCTCCGCCGACGGGATCATCGTCCCGCCGGCGGACCACCCGATCAGGCCCGTTCCACCGGCAGCCACAGTTCGCAGATGGCCGTGCTGAAGTCCGCGGCGCGGTCCAGGACCGCCACGATCGAGGGACCCGGCCGGAGCCGCCAGGGATTCGACGGGAACCAGTCCGTGGCCGTGGCCGCCCACGCCGACTGCAGCGCCGCCGGGTACTCACCCTCGGTGCGGAACACCGCCCAGGTGCCGGCCGGAAGCTCGATGGTGGTGAGATCCGCGGGTACGGGCGTCGTGTCGGCGACGGCGACGCCATGGAGGTAGGTGAGCTCGCTGCCCTCGGTGTAATCGGGGTCGACGTCGGCGCTCACCTGCAGCAGTCCGGCCGGCTCGGTGCTGCTCAGATCCTTGAGCCGGGCGTGCTCTTCGATCGGCAGGGCAGCGATGTGCGCCTGGATGTGCGGGTTGACGCCCTCGTGGATGAGCGGCACCCGAGCCGAGTGGCCGATGATCCGGAAGGCCGGTCGTTCTGCGATGCGAGTGTCCATGGCGGTGTTCCCTTCTACGGTCAGGCGAAACCTGAGCTGCGGTTGCATGCGAAGGGGGCCGCCGTCTCTGCGCGCGTCGCCGGGGTTGACACCGTGCACGGATCGGAAGGCGCGGCCGAACGCTTCGGTCGAGCCGTAGCCATAGCGCACCGCGATTCCCAGCAGGTCGCCGTCCGCGAGAACGTCCGCTGCGGCGACCGTCATGCGACGCCTCCGGATGTACTCCGACAGCGGCATGCCGGCCAGCGAGGAGAACATCCGGCGGAGGTGATACTCCGTCGTGCCCAGGCGTACTGCCAGGCCGGCGATGTCGATCTCCTCGGTGAGGTGCTCCTCGACGAAGTCGACGAGTTGATTGAGCGCTGCGATCACGGTTCCCCCTTCGACCTCAAGCCTGCTTGATCGCTGCGATCCGCACCCTACTATCGCGGTCCGATCCGATCATCACCATGTCTGCTTCCGAGGGACGCGCCAGAGGATGATGGGTTCATGCCCGCCGCCCATCGCCCCGGTCTTCGGGTCGACTCGGAGATCACGATCCCCGAGTCCGAGCTGTCCTGGCGGTTCTCGCGGTCTTCCGGTCCCGGCGGGCAGGGAGTGAACACCGCCGACTCCCGAGCCGAGTTGGTGTGGGATGCCGCGGCCTCGGCCGTGCTCTCAACGCTCCAGCGCGAGCGACTCCTCGAACGGCTGAGTGGTCGCCTGGTCGACGGGGTGCTGACGATCGCGGCATCCGAACACCGCGCGCAACTGCGCAATCGAGATGCGGCGCGCGACCGGCTGGCCGCCATCGTGGCCGACGCCCTGCGGCCGCCTTCGCCGACGCGGCGCCCGACGAAACCAGGTCGAGGCGCCAAGGAGCGGCGCCTGACGGCGAAGAAGCAGCGCACCGACGTCAAGCGGCTGCGTCGACCGCCCCTGGACTGACTGCTCGCCTTTCAGCGAGTGAGTCCTTCGATCGAGTAGCGGCGCTCGATTCCCAGTGTCATCCGCCCCCACTCACTGTCGGAGACACGATCTCGGTGTGCCAGGAACACCGCTTCGCTCACGTAGCGCTCGTCGACGTGCCAGATCAGCGGGTCGGCCGTCGGGGTGACCTCGAAGGAGAGGCATCCGGGCTCCGCGCGTGTGAGAGCAAGGTGCGCCGGAAGGTGCTCGATGACGAGCTGCGCCTCATCGAGGTTCTTGCACACGAGTTGGCCGCTGAGGCGCACATCAGTCATGTGCTCAACGGTAGTCAGATCTTCTTCACCACGGTGAGGAGGAAGACGGAGTCTTCGATGGCATCGACCGAGTGCCGTCCCTCGGGGATGATCATGAGGTCTCCCGGCGATCCGTTCCAGGACACATCGCCGGATTTGAGCAGGATGCGACCGTGGAGCACCTGCAGGGTCGCCTCGCCGGGATTCGGGTGCTCCGTCAGACTCTCGCCCGCACGCAGCGCCATCACCGTCTGTCGAAGCTGGTGCTCATGACCGCCGAAGACGGTCTTCGCGCTTCYGCCGCTCGAGGCCCGTGTCGCCTGGCCCAGCTCGTGCCGCGCGAGAGCGATCAGTGAGGTCTTCTGCATGGTGATCGTTCCGATCCTGGGATGTGCCCAGAGCGTACTCGCCCCACCGTCGGGGCAATAGGCGTCGACCGCTGGGTGGCGTCCATGGCGCGGGCGGTCGAGAATACGCGCATGACTCGGAACGCAGACGATGAACAACGATGGGCTCCCGCCACGGTCGCATCGCTCGCTGGACCCGCGTATCGCGAGCCCCATCGTCTACGGTGGCGGCCGGCGCGCGGCACCGTCACGAGACGATCCGAATCCGATTCCCGAATCCACCTATTTTATCCCTCTGACCTGGGCGGAATGTCGGAGGCCATCGGCAGAATGAGGGTATGAAAAGCCCCATCGACCCACTCTCCGACCTGCGGGTGCAGGTCGCGGAAGGGCTCCACGGGGTGAGCGATCCGCATCTCCTTCATCACGCCTCGGATGCGGATCTGGCGGCCGCCATGGCGATCGTCGGTGACATCGCCCGGCTCGTCGAGGGGGTTCTGATCGACGGGGTCGCCGAACTCGCGGAGCGGTCCAGCAGTCGGGTGACGGATGAGCGGTTGACGACCCGGCTGGGCTGCCACAACCTGAACGAGCTCATCCAACGGCTCATTCGGTGTTCGGCGCAGACCGCCGCACGGCTGGAGCGGGCGCAGCGCGCGGTCGCTCCCGCGTGGGACATGATCACCGGCGAGGAGCGTCCCGCTCGGCTGCCCGCCCTCCGCGCGGCGCTACTGGACGGGCATGTCGGCGCCGACGGCGTGCTCGCCGTCGCGGGCCCGCTGCTGGAGATGGACCGGCGCGTGCCCCGCGATCAGGTGCTCCTCGCCGATGACGTGCTGGCCGCCCATGCGCGCGGCGAGGGACCGGATGGCGAGCCGCCGGCCTGCGCCGATGTGCTGCGGGTGCATGCCCAGGTGTGGGCGACGGCCCTCGACCAGGACGGCGCCGAACCCCACGAGCGCGACATCGCGTTCCACCGTGGACTCACCCTCGGGCGCGCCCGAAACGGGGTGATCCCCATCCGCGGGAACCTCCTGCCCGACGTCGCCGCCCAGCTGCAGCGGATCTCCGACGCGACTTACACCCCGCCGTCCTCGGTTGGGTTCGTCGAATCGACCGAGACCGCGGAGCCGAGCGAAGAGCCCGACGACGAGGCCGCGGGGTTCACGTCGATCCTCGACAATCGCACCCGGGCGCAGCGGCTGCACGACGCACTCGCCCTGGCCCTCGGCGTCGCCGCGCGCAGCGGCGAACTGCCCACGATCGGCGGCGCTGCGCCGACCCTGATCGTCATGACCCGCGCTGAAGACCTCCAATCTGACACCGGATGGGCGACGATCGAGGGCTGCGACGAACCCGTCTCACCGACCGTGGCCCGTCATGTCGGCTGCGCCGGGGTGATCCAACGTGTCGCCCTCGCGCCGAACGGCCGCATCCTCCGGCTCGGCACCGAAGAACGCCTCTTCAACCGCCACCAGCGTCGCGCGTTAGCCCTCCGCGACGGCGGGTGCATCATCCCCGGGTGCAGTGTGCCCGCGGGGTGGTGTGAAGCGCATCATGTGACCGACCATGCCAAGGGCGGCCCCACCCACACCGACAACGGCGTCCTGCTCTGCTGGTGGCATCACCGCTACATCGACACCTTCGGCTGGCACATCCGGATGAACCGGGGCGTGCCCGAAGTGCAAGCACCACTCTGGCTCGACCCCACCGGACGATGGCGACCCGTCACCAAATCCCGCATCCGCATGCTCGAACTCCTCAGCCCTCGCACCTGACACGCCAACCCACGGACCGTCATGCTGACAGTCGGACAGCTTGTTCTCTGGTGGCCTTGGCGATGATGCGAATGCCGCGCCTGATCTGCTGCTCGTCGACGTTGCCGAAGCCCAGCACGAGAGCCGGTGGGAGAGGTTCGGGGCTCGTGCCTTCGGGCGCGAACCGATAACGCCCGAGGGTGTTGACCCGGATGCCCATGGTTGCGGCGGCAGCGGCGACGGCAAGTTCGGATGATCCGTCGGGCAGCTGCAGCAGGGCGTGGTGGCCAGCTGCCAGCCCGCGCAGCCGGCCCCGTCCGAAGGCGAGCTCAACCTCGGCAGCCAGCACGTCCCGGCGTGCGCGGTAGATCTCCCGCATCCGGCGCAGGTGCCGGTCGAAGCGGCCCGACTCCATGAGGAGCGCCAGCGCCTCCTGGTCGAGGCCTGGCACGCCGCGACTGCTGAGCCGCTTCTCCTCGACGATTCCTGCCACGATGTGCGGTGGCGCGAGCACCCATCCCAGCCGGATGGTGGGTGCGAGCGTCTTGCTGACCGATCCCAGCGCGATCACGCGCGCAGGGTTCAGGCCCTGCAGCGAGCCGACCGGCTGCCGGTCGCAGGCGTCGGCTTCGGCATCCTCTTCATCGCACTGGCGCAGATCTCCGACGGCGCCGGCCTGCTGCCGCTGGCGGCCAACCAGCTGTGCGGAGCGATCCTGACGATCGTCGCCGGCGCCGGACTTCGGCAGGTCTGGCCCCCCTCGCCCGGCGTGCTCGGCTGGGGTAGCGTGTCGGGCGTGTTCGGCGCTTCGGGCACGCTCGCCTTCGTGGTCGCCACCGGAGCGACCAGCCTCGGAATCGCGGGAGTGCTCACGTCCCTGTACCCGGCCGTCACCGTGCTGCTCGCGGCCGGGCTCCTCAGGGAGCGGGTCGCGGTCGGTCAACGGGTGGGCATCGGCATCTGCACCCTCGCCGTCGCCGCGATGGCGCTGGGCTGACGCCACCGAAGGAAGGTGATCTCGTGGGTCTGCTCGTCACCACCGTGATCTGGGCGCTGTTCGTGGCGACGACCCTGTGGTTCCCGTTTCGTCGTGGACCGGTCGGCTTCGGCATCTACATCGTCACCGTGGCCTGCAACGAGATTCCGCTGGTGCTGCTGGCGGTGTTCGTCGTGTCGGTGGTGCTCAGTCTGGAGGACGCGGCGGCGGAGCCGACGGCGATGATCGCGGCGCTGGTCATCGCATGCTTCGTCACGCTCGGGATGGTGTGGCTGCAGGTGCGCGCGCGGAGCGTTCAACCGGCGTTCGAGGCGGCGCTGACCGCGGGCCTGGGCACCGACTGGCGCGTGTCGATCCGACCCGAGTACGCGCCCTCCTCCGCGCGGCCGACCGGACCGTGGGTGCGCGGCATCCTGCTGCCGTTCCAGCGGCACAAGGCCACCGTGCAGCGCGTGCGCAACATCCCCTACGCGTCGGGCGGACGCGCTCACCTCCTCGACCTCTATCGACGGACGGATGCCTCGACCCCGCGTCCCGTCGTCATCCAGCTGCACAGCGGGGGCTTCGTGCAGGGTGGCAAAAGCCGCGAGAGCGTCGCGCTGCTGAACCAGTTCGCCGATCACGGCTGGCTCTGCGTCAGCGCGAACTACCAGCTCCGTGCCGAGGGAGCGTTTCCCGAGTCTCTGGTGGACACGAAGCGGGTGATCGCGTGGGTGCGAGCGCAGGCGATCGAGTACGGCGCCGATCCGGATCAGATCTTCCTGGTCGGCGCGTCCGCGGGCGGGCACCTGGCGGTCTCGGCGGCGCTCACACCGAATGACCCGCGGTTCCAGCCTGGATTCGAACAGGCCGACACCCGCGTCGCAGGAGCGGTGTCGGTCTACGGCTACCTCGGCCCGCGCAGCAGCGATCCCGCCAGCTCTCCGGCCGGGCTCGCCCGTCCGGATGCGCCACCCCTGCTGATCGTGCACGGAGCGAGAGATACCGCGCTTCCGCTCGGTCTTGCGCGCTCGGTCGCTGCTGAGCTGCAGTCCGTTTCGAGGTCGCCGGTCGTGTACGCCGAGCTCCCCGACACGCAGCACGGCTTCGACCTCTTCGCCTCCGTCCGCGCCCGGGTCGCTGCGAACGCCATCGAGGAGTTCATGGGCTGGGCTCGCTCCCGATCGTCGCTCTGAAGGAGTGGCGCACCCGCAAACCGGATGCGCCACTCCTTTCCTGCCTGATGCTCAGCCGAAGGGGATCGCGCCCACGAGCACACMGACGAGCAGCATCACCAGCGAGATCACGCACGCGCGCCAGAGCACCTTCTTGTGGTGGTCGCCCAGGTTGACCCCTGCGAGCGAGACGAGCAGGAGGATGGCCGGAACCAGCGGGCTCTGCAGATGGACGGGCTGGCCGGTGATCGAGGCGCGGGCCATTTCGACAGGGGCGATGCCGTAGGTCGCCGCGCTCTCGGCGAGCACGGGAAGAATGCCGAAGTAGAACGCGTCGTTCGACATGAAGAACGTCATCGGAATGGAGAGCACTCCGGTGATGACCGCGAGGTACTGACCCATCGAGGCGGGCACCACCTGAACCACCCAGTCGGCCATCGCGGTCACCATGCCGGTGCCGTTCAGCACGCCGACCAGTACGCCTGCGGCCAGCACCATGGAGACGACGCCGACGATGCTGGGGGCGTGGGCCACGATCTCGTCGGCCTGGCTGCGAAGCTTGGGGAAGTTGATCACGAGGGCCAGCGCGGTGCCGACCATGAAGATGTAGGCCAGCGGCATGAGGTCGAGCACCAGCAGCACCATGACCGCGAGCGTCAGGGCGAGGTTGACCCAGATGAGCTTGGGCCGCAGTGTCGGGCGATCCGCTCGCAGCATGGTGTCAGCCATCATCGTGTCGAGATCTTCGTCCTCGAGTACCTTCTGCTCGGCGATTGCAGCCAGTCCGGCCGGCATCCGCTGCCCCGGGCGCACGGTCACGAGACCGGTCGTCGAGAGGGTGGCTGCCGCTCCCGGCTTGACGTCGGCGCCGCGAACGACTCGGTTTCCACCGATGATCCGGCGCCAGAGGGTCGGCGGCTCGCCGGCGGCGGCATCCGTGGAGGCAAACGCCGATGAGTACTCGAGCGAGCCGATCCGCTTGCGCTCGCCCAGGCCCAGCATCCACGCGAACACGAGGGCGATGACGAGCCCGGTCGCCAGCGAGGGCAGCATCGGTACGAAGATCTCGGTCGGCGAGACGCCGAGCGCTGACGCCGCTCGAACGGTGGGACCTCCCCACGGCACGATGTTGAGCGTGCCGTTCATGAGGCCTGCCACGCACGTGAGCACGACGGGGCTCATGCCCAGGCGCAGGTAGATCGGCAACATGGCCGACGTCGTGATGATGAAGGTGGTCGATCCGTCGCCGTCCAGCGAAACTGCGCCAGCCAGGATGGCCGTTCCGAGCACTACTTTCGCAGGGTCGTTGCCGAGGAACCGGGTGATGAACCGGATCAGCGGATCGAACAGCCCGACGTCGATCATGATGCCGAAGAACATGATCGCGAACATGAGCAGCGCCGCCGTCGGCGCGAGATTTCCGATGGACTCGATGATCATGTCGCCGAGTCCGAGACCAGCGCCGGCGAAGAGGCCGAAGATGGTGGGGACGAGGATGAGGGCGACCATCGGGGTGAGTCGCCTGGTCATGATGAGCACCATGAAGGTCAGGATCATGGTGAATCCGAGGATGACGAGCACTTCGACTCCTTTGTCTGTATGGTGCGGACAGATCGGCTGATGCCGGATGCCTGCCACTGCCGCAGCGAGTGGCGATTCGCCGAACCTAGCCGCGGCAGCGCCGCGGCATCCGGTATCTCGCTTTGATGCACGTATTGCGCATATCGTGAGTTCTGCGCATTTCGCTCAATGCGCCGCGAGGAGGCGGCGATGCGGTTCTCGACACAGCTGCTGCTGCTTCAACTGGCCTGCGTGACCGCAGTCGTCGCGATCTGCACCGGAGTTTTCGTCGGGATCGGCGTGCAGCAGCTTCGGGCCGAAGCGGAGAGCTCTGCCCTGTCCATCGCCCGTACGATCGCCGCCGACTCCGACGTACGCAGCGGCGTGGCGCGGATCTCGGCGGATCCCGGCACGCCGACCAACGCCAGCCTGCGCGGCGGGCCGCTCGCCGAGCTGGCGACGGCTGCAGAGGCCGAAACTGACGCGCTGTTCATCGT
>NZ_JBFUFC010000071.1:0-17446 GCF_056403635.1 Microbacterium sp. P2_F9
GGACAAGACGGCCGTGTACTCGTTCTCGGCGCCGGGACAAGACGGCCGTGTACTCGTTCTCGGCGCCGCTGCAGGCCGGGGCTGTCATCGCCGGCGCATCGACGGAGGCGCTTGCTGCGCTCGGCGAGGCCGGCGCGGCCCTCGGACTGGCCTTCCAGCTCGTCGACGACCTCATCGGCGCGTTCGGATCCGCCGAGCAGGCCGGCCGGGCGCCGGGGAGCGACTTGCGGGAGGCCAAGCGCACGCCGCTCATCGCCCTCGCCCGTGAGTCGAACTCGTGGCCGCGGGTCCGTCGGGCCCTCGGCCGGGCACGCTCCGGACCAGACGCGGTGCGGCATGCGCAGCGCGCGCTCGACGACAGCGGCGCCCGCGAACGCCTGCGCACCATGATCGATGACACCCTCGCCGAGGTGCGGGCGAAGGCGTTCGATCCCGCGCTTCCCCCGGCAGCCGGCGCGCTCATCACCGAACTGGCGGCGCGCATCGAGGACCGCATCCCATGAACGCGCATCGGCGCACCGACGCCCCCACTGGCCTCGATCTCTATGACCGGACCGCGCAGGATGCCGCGGCTTCGGTCATCAGCGCCTACTCGACGTCCTTCGCACTCGCCTGTCGCATGCTCGGGCCCCGGGTGCGTCCGCACGTCCGCAACGTCTATGCCCTCGTGCGGGTGGCGGACGAAGTCGTCGACGGCCCGGCCGCGGAGGCCGGCCTGTCCCCCGACGAGGAGCGTCGGCTGCTGGACGACCTCGAGGTCGAGACGCTCAACGCGGTCGGCCATGGGTTCAGTGCGAACCTGGTGGTGCACGCCTTCGCGCACACCGCACGAGAGTGCGGGATCGGCGCCGACCTCATCGCCCCGTTCTTCGCCTCGATGCGGACCGACATGGGCACCACCCGCCACGATGCCCGTTCCCACGACGCCTATGTGTACGGATCTGCCGAGGTGGTCGGCCTGATGTGCCTGCAGGTGTTCCTCAATGCCGGGGCGGCCTCGCCCACCTCCGTCTCTCCGACGCTGACCGATGGGGCGCGCCGGCTCGGTGCCGCTTTCCAGGACGTCAACTTCCTCCGCGACCAGGACCACGATGCCGACGCGCTCGGGCGTGACTATCTCGCACTGGAGTGCGCCGCAGACCGAGACGCGGTCATCGCCCGGATCGAGTCGGACCTCGCCGCGGCTGCCGCCGCGATCCCGTACCTGCCCACGGATTGCCGCCGTGCGGTCACGGCGGCGCATGACCTCTTCGCGGCACTCGTCGTCCGGCTGCGCGCGCAGCCCACGGCAGAGCGCCGCGTGCGCGTCCCCGACCTCGTCAAGGCGACGCTCGCGGCGCGAGCATGGCTCGGCTTCGCTCCGCGGATCGTGCGCGCATGACCGCGCCGGAACGGCGAGCCGCCGTCATCGGCGCCGGAATCGCGGGGCTCGCCACGGCCGCGCTCCTCGCGGACGAGGGCTGGACGGTCACCGTCTTCGAGTCGCGCGATGAGATCGGCGGCAGAGCGGGGTCCTGGGAACAGGATGGCTTCCGCTTCGACACGGGCCCGAGCTGGTACCTCATGCCCGAGGTCTTCGACCACTTCTTCCGGCTGCTCGGCACCACAGCCGACGCCGAGCTCGACCTGGTCCCGCTCGTCCCGGCGTACCGCGTCTACAGCGAGGGCGCCGCCGATCCCCTCGACGTCGTGTCCGGTCGCGGTGCCGCGACCGCCCTGTTCGACGCCGTCGAGTCCGGTGCCGGGCCGAAGCTGGAGCGCTACCTCGACTCCGCCGGCGACGCGTATCGACTGGCCGTGTCGCGCTTCCTCTACGACACGTACGCCACGACGACAGGATTGCGCGATCCGGCGCTCCTGCGTCGCCTCCCCCAGCTCGCGCCGCTCCTCACCCGCACGCTCTCGGCGCACATCGAACGTCGGTTCGCCGATCCGCGGCTGCGCCAGATCCTCGGCTACCCGGCGGTCTTCCTCGGTGCCTCCCCGTACCGCGTGCCGAGCCTGTACCACCTGATGAGTCATCTCGACCTCGACGAGGGAGTCCTCTACCCCCGCGGTGGGCTGACCGAAGTGATTCGCGCCATCGAGCGCCTCGCGCGCGGCCGCGGAGTGCGGATCTTCACCGGTGCCGAGGTCGCGCAGATCGAGACGACGGATGCCTCGGCCCGCGGCATCCGTCTCCGTGACGGTCGCACGTTCCCCGCGGACCTGGTGGTGTCCACCGCTGATCTGCACCACACCGAGACGCAGCTGCTGCCCGCACAGCTGCGCACCTTCCCGGAGCGGTGGTGGCGACGCAGGACGCCCAGCCCCGGGGCGCTCCTCGTGATGCTCGGCGTGCGCGGCACGCTGCCCGAACTCGCGCACCACACGCTGCTGTTCACCCGCGACTGGAAGGCGAACTTCGACCGGATCTTCGGCGCGAATCCAGGCATCCCCGATCCCGCATCGCTCTATGTCTGCCGACCGAGTGCCACCGACCCGACCGTCGCCCCAGACGGCTTCGAGAACCTCTTCGTCCTGGTGCCCGTGCCCGCCGATCCCGCGCTCGGCCGGGGCGGCGTCGGACGGCGTGGCGACGCGCCTGTCGAGGACGCGGCGGATGCCGTGATCGCCCAGCTCGCCGACTGGTGCGGGATCCCGGACCTTGCGGATCGAGTCGTGCTGCGCCGCACCATCGCGCCGGGCGACTTCGCCGCGGATTTCCACTCCTGGCGCGGGAACGCGCTCGGCCTCGCCCACACGCTCCGGCAGAGTGCGATGTTCCGGCCGCATGGCGCCTCGAAGAAGGTGCAGGGGCTGCTGTACGCGGGCGCCTCGACGCTGCCCGGCGTCGGACTGCCGATGTGCCTCATCTCCGCCGAGCTGGTCATCAAGCGCCTGCGCGGAGTGGCGACGCCCGGCCCCCTTCCCGAACCCGTCGCGGCACGGGCGTGACATGCCCGGCCTCTATCTGCTCGTTCTCGCGCTCTCCGTGACCGGCGTCGTCCTCGTGGACTGGCGGCTGCGCCTCGCCCTCCCGATCGCTCCCGGCCGTACGTTGGCGGCGGTCGGCATCGGCACCGCGTTCTTCCTGGTGTGGGATGCGCTCGGCATCGCGGCGGGGGTGTTCGTGAAAGGCGACAGCGCGCTGCTGATCGGCGTAGATCTGGCGCCGCAGCTGCCGCTCGAGGAGCCCCTCTTCCTGGCGTTCCTCAGCTACCTCGCCCTCGTCGTGTGGGCCGGCGCGGTGCGGGTGCTGGGCCGCGGCGACACGCAGGACGCGGGTGCCCTGTGAGGTACGCCCTCCTGACCCTGCCCTTTCTGATCGCCACCGCGGTGATCACCGTGACGACCGTCCGGAGACCGCGCTTCGGACGACGGATGGCGGCATCCGTCGTATCCTTCGTGGTGCTCGCCGCGCTCACCGCCGTCTTCGACAACATCATGATCGCGCTCGGCCTCTTCACGTATCCCGCCCAGCACCTGAGCGGCCTGCGCATCGGACTGGCACCGCTCGAGGACTTCGCCTACCCGCTGTGTGCCGCGTTCCTCGTGCCGGCGGTCTTCACCCTGCTGCCCGCCCGCACGAAGGTGCGAGCGTGAGTCCCGCGGGGGTGGAGCGGCTGCGCGCGGGCGAAGTGGGCCGGCGGCTGCTCGTGGCGTCGCGCCCGGTCAGCTGGATCAACACGGCCTACCCCTTCGCCGCCGCATACCTCCTGACCACCAGGCAGGTGGACCTCACCCTCGTAGTGGGCACCGTCTTCTTCCTCATTCCGTACAACCTCGCGATGTACGGGATCAACGACGTCTTCGACTATGAGTCGGATCTGCGCAATCCGCGCAAGGGCGGTGCGCAGGGCGCTGTGCTCACTCCTCGGATGCATCGCCCGACCCTCTGGGCGGCCGGGCTGAGCTGCGTGCCCTTCCTCGCCTACCTGCTGCTGGTGGGCACGCCCGCGTCCTGGCTGGTGCTCGCCGCGAGCCTCTTCTTCGTCGTGTTCTACAGCGCCCCACCGCTGCGGCTCAAAGAGGTGCCCTTCGCGGATTCGGCGACCTCGAGCATCCACTTCTTCTCCCCCGCCGTGTACGGTCTCGTGCTGGCGGGTGCGACGTGGACGTGGCAACTGCTGGCCCTCATCGGCGCGTTCGCGCTGTGGGGCGTCGCCTCCCACGCCTTCGGCGCCGTGCAGGATGTCGTCGCCGACCGTGAAGCGGGCATCGGATCGATCGCGACGGCGCGCGGTGCGCGCTGGACGGTGCGCTTCGCGCTCGCCTGCTACGCGGCCGCAGGGGCCATGACACTTGGCAGCGCATGGCCCGGCCCGCTGGCCGCTCTGCTCGTCCTGCCGTACCTCGCGGCGGTCTGGCCGTTCCGGAACATCACCGACGAGACGGCGGATGCCGCGACCGCCGGCTGGCGGCGCTTCCTGTGGATCAACCAGATCGCCGGATTCGGCGTCACGCTCCTGCTCATCTGGTACGCGCTGCGCACCGGATGAGCAGGAGCGGGGATCAGCCGCCGAGCTCGATGAGCTTCTCGACCGCAGCCGTCAGACGCGCGTCGGCCTCGCCGTAGGCCGTCCAGTTTCCGTTCTGGAGGGCCGTCTCGCGGTCGAGCAATGCCCGCTGTGCCTCCAGGAGGGTGGTCTGGTACTCGTCGGTGGGCGCCCCGGACTCACCTGACTCCGACGGCGAGGGCGACGGTTCCGGCGTAGCCTCGCCACTCGGGAGCGGAGTCGGGGTGACTCCGGTGTCGCCCGCGTCGGCGCCTGAATCGCCACCGAAGAGCGAGTCGAGGGCCTGACTGAGCGTGTCCTCGAATGCCACCGCGTTGCCGAACGACACGAGCACCTTCTGCAGGGTCGGCAGCTTCGTGGCGCCGGAGGACTGCACGAACACCGGCTGCACGTACAGCAGTCCGCCGCCGACGGGAAGGGTCAGCAGGTTGCCGTTCAGCACATCCGACTGGCCCTGGCGGAGGATGTTGATGAACGCCGACACCTGTGGATCGGCGTCGAAGGTGTTCTGCACCTGGCCCGGGCCGGGAACAGGCGTCTGCGCGTCGATCTCGAGCATGCGCAATCGGCCGTAGTCCTTGCTCTTCACGCCCGCTTCGTCGCCCGCGTTCGAGTCCACGGCGAGATAGCCCATCAGGACGTTGCGGGTGTTCTCCCCCTCCGAGGATGGGATGAAGCTCGTGAACATCGAATAGGTCGGAGCCTCTTGACCGGGCATCTGCATCGTCAGGTAGTACGGCGGCTGCAGGCGGGTGTTGTTCTGCGGGTCGTTCGGCGTCGCCCACGCGTTGTCGCGCTGGTAGAACGACTGCGCGTCGTCGACGTGGTAGATCCCCAGGGTGTACCGCTGCACCTTGAACAGATCGGTGGGGTACCGCACGTGGCTGATGAGCTCGGCCGACATGTCGGAGATCGGCTTGACCGTCGTCGGGTAGACCTTCTGCCAGGCCTGCAGCAGCGGGTCGGTGTCATCCCAGGCGTAGAGCTTGACCGAGCCGTCGTACGCGTCGACCGTCGCCTTCACGGAGTTGCGGATGTAGTTGATCGTGTCGAGCGCGACCCGCGGCGCCTGGTTGTTCGAATCGGTGATCGCCTGCTGCAGGCTCACCGTGGTCGCATACGGGTAGGTCGCACTGGTGGTGTAGCCGTCGACGATCCAGACGATCCGGCCGTCGACCACGCTCGGGTACGGGTCGTTGTCGAGCTGCAGGTAGGGCGCGACCTTCGCGACCCGGTCCAGCGGGTTGCGGTCGTACAGGATCTGCGAGTCCTCGTTGACGTAATCCGAGAAGAGGATCTGCTCAGACTGGAACTTCAGCGCGTAGATGAGGCGGTTGAACACGCTTCCCACGCTTGGCCCGCCGTTCCCGGTGAACGTGGTCTTCGTCTCGTTCCCCTCGTCTCCACCGGAGGGGTAGTCCAGCTCGATCGGAGCGGTGGTCTTGGGCGCGCCGACGATCGAGTAGGTCGGCGATTCCTCACCGAAGTACACCCGAGGCTCGAAGTTCTCCTGGTCGGAGAGGAAGCCGGTGGCCGGGATTCCGCGCTCGATGAACTCCGGGTTTCCGTCCACGGTGCGGGCGTTGCCCTTCGCGACGACCAGTCCGTAGCCGTGCGTGTAGACGAGGGAGGTGTTCTGCCAKGATGCCGCGTTCCCGAGCTGGTCGATGTTCAGCTCGCGCACCGACACGACGGTGTCCTGCGACACGCCGTCGACGTTGTAGCGGTCGACGTCGAGCGGATCATGGAACTGGTAGTACGAGCGGTACTGCTCGAGCTGACGGACCGTGGGGCTGATGATGGCCGGGTCCATGATGCGGATCTGGGCTGTGGTGGCGGCATCCGCGCGCAGCTGGCCGGCAGCGGCATCCGTCGCCGCAGTGAAGTCGCTCTTCTCGAGACCGTCGATGCCGTAGGCCGTCTGGGTCATGTTGATGTTGCGCTGGTAGTAGTCGGATTCGAGCGCCAGCTGGTTCGGGCGCACCTGGAAGGTGTTGAGCACCCAGGGGTACCCGACTCCGAGCACGATCGCCGAGACGAGGAGCAGCGCCGTGGCGATCAGTGGGTAGCGCCACCGGCCGATGATCGCGGTGATGAAGAAGAGCACGGCGACGATGACCCCGATGATCGCCAGAATGGCGAGGCCCGGAATGACGGCGTGCGTGCCGACGTAGCCCGGCCCGACGATGCGATCGCCCGGCTCGACGAGAGTCTTGTAGCGATCGAGCCACAGGCTCGCCGCCTGCACCAGGAGGTAGAGGCCCGAGATCACGGCGAGCTGGATGCGGGCGGCTTTCGAGATCCGCAGTTCGCGCTGACCCACGCGCATCGAGCCGTACAGGTACGAGACGACACCCGTCATGAGCAGGCAGACCAGGAGCACCGCGGAGAGGAACCCGAGCAGGGCGCTGTAGAACGGCATGGCGAACAGGTAGAACCCGGTGTCGAGTCCGAACTGCGGATCCTTGGCTGTCGTGGCGACGCCGTTGACCCAGAGCCAGGTCGTCTCCCACTGCGCCGACGCGGCGAACCCGGCGAAGAAGCCGAAGAACACCGGGATGCCCCACATCCCGAGCCGCCGCAGCGGCTCCACGACCTCCTGATAGCGGTCGAGCTGCGAGCTCAGCCGGGCGTACACCGGACGCAGCCGGTAGGCGAGCTGGATGGCGAGCCAGACCGGCACCGCCATGCCGAGGAATCCGATCGCGAACATCACGAGCCGGGCGAGCCATTGGGTCGCCAGCACCGACTGGAATCCGAGCTGGGCGTACCAGAGCCAATCGGCGTACAGATTGGCGAAGACGAAGAAAGCCACCACCAGCACGGCGATGATCGCCAGACTGATCGCAATGACTCTGCGGGATCGGGAGGGTGTGGCCGAATTCGGCGCTGACGTCGTGGTCACGCTCTCATCCTAGGCGCGCGTTCCAGAGGCGACGCTGAGTCCGCGCTGGGCGAAATCCTAGGATCCGCCGGTGCTGCACGTCGGCAGCGCGTCGAGGTCGCCGCCTTCGCTGATCGCGTCGAGCACCGCGAGAGAGTCGTCGAGGTCCTCGACCGCGAAGACCCTGAGGCCGTCGGGCACATGGCCGGCCACCTCATCGCAGTTCGACTCGGGGGCGAGGAACCAGTCCGCACCGGCGTCTTTGGCGCCCCAGAGCTTCTGGCGGATGCCGCCGATCGGACCGACCGTGCCGTCGGCGGAGATCGTGCCCGTGCCGGCGACCTTCTCGCCGCCGTTGAGATTGCCGGGCGTGAGGGTGTCGATGATCCCGAGCGCGAACATCATCCCGGCGCTGGGACCGCCGACATTGTTGAGCTGGATGGTCACATCGATCGGGAAGTCGAAGTCGCTCAGCAGGGTGATTCCCATGAGCCAGACGGTCTTCCCGTCCACGTCGGTCTGCAGCGGGGTGATGCTGACTGTCTGCGGCTCGCCGTCGCGCTCGATCGCGACCTCGATCGGCGCGCCGTCGCCGGCGTTGACGATCTCACGGAGCGCCTCGGCGTCGGCCACCGTGCTGCCGTTGGCGGAGACGATGACATCGCCCTCCTCCAGGATGCCCTTCGCGGCCGATCCCTCGGTCAGCGAGTTGACCGACAGGTGCGGCGAAACGTCGTAGCCCAGCTCGGTGAGGGCGGCTGCGGTCGCCTCCTTCTGCGAGTCGACCATCAGCGCGGAGCTCTCCTGGCTGCGCTCCTGCGTGGACTGCCCCTCCGGGAAGACCGCGTCGATGGGAAGCACGGCGCGGCTCGGATCGAACCAGGCCGTCGCGAGCTCGAGCCACGAGGGCGTCCGCTCGCGATTGCCGATGACCTGCACCGTGAGCAGGTCGAGGGCTCCTTCGGTGGGGTAGGTCGTCGCCCCGTCCACCGAGATCAGCGGAACCTGCTCGCCATCGGTGGACTCGGCGGTGCCGAGCGTGTTGTAGACGGGCCCGGGACGCTGGATCACGTAGGACGTCGGCAGCACGGTGAGGGCGAACAGCACCACCATGGCGATCGAGAGGGACCACACGCCCACGAGGGTGCGGCGGCTCATGCCGCGGCGCCGCGAAGGCGTGACGGTGACGTTCTCATCGAACAGCGCCACGGAGGACCTTTCCTTTGCCTGGGTATTCGCCTGTCGTTCGCGACCGGCGTACACGTGCGAGGCCGAACCCAGGGGACGCGAAGACGCGTGGGACTAGCGTAGAACGCAAGGTCCCGACGAGCCTGAAAGGCGGCTGAAGTGGCAGACGACGAGAGCAGCCCTGAAGAAGAGTTCCAGGAGCTGATTCGCCAGCTCTTCGGCGGCGACGGTTCGAACATCGACGCGGAACAGCTCGCCCGGCTGACCGGGCTCGGCATCGATCCCGCGATGATGGAGACCGTCATGCGGCATCTGCAGGGCGCCTTCGAAGGCGACGGCACGATCTCATGGGAGATGGCCGAGCGGCAGGCGCTGCACATCGCCAATCAGGAGGGCCTCGGCGTCACCGACGGGCAGCGCACGGATCTCGACCAGGCGTTCGCGCTCGCCGCGCTCTGGCTGAGCGAGGCCACCGCGATCTCCGAGCTGCCGACCCCGCCGCGCACCCTCACGCGCGGCGCCTGGGTCGAGGCCACCCTGCCGGTGTGGCAGGAGCTCGCCGAGCCCGTCGCCACCAGCATCGCCGACGCGCTCACCGCGGCGCTCAGCGATCAGGCCCCGGACGACATGCAGAATCTCGTCCAGGGTGCGGGGCGCCTTATGCGCACAGTCGGCGGTTCGCTGTTCGCCACCCAGCTGGGGCAGGTGGTCGGCACGCTCTCCAAGGAGGTGCTGAGCGGCGGCGATGTCGGCATCCCGATCATGCCCGACGGCGAAGCCGCCATCCTGCCGCAGAACTTCGCCGACTTCGGCCGCGACCTCGAGATCCCCGAGGATCAGCTCGCGCTGTACATCGCGACGCGCGAGATGGCCCACGCCCGGCTCTTCCGCCACGCCCGCTGGCTGCGCCTGCATGTCATCTCCCAGGTGACCGACTTCGCCCGGGGAGTCCACGTCGACACGAACGCCCTCGAGGAGCTCGCGTCGCGGTTCGACCCGTCCAACCCCGAAGAGCTGCGCAGCGCACTCGAGAGCGGCGCCCTGCTGCCCGAGCGGTCGGAGGCGCAGACGGCTGCCCTGACCCGGCTCGAGAACCTGCTCGCCACGATCGAGGGGTGGGTGGATGTCGTCACGACGTCCGCCACGTCACGCCTGCCCTCCGCGGAGCGGGTCGCCGAAGCGGTGCGCCGCCGGCGCGCCGTCGGCGGTCCGGCCGAGCAGGCTCTCGGTTCGCTCGTCGGACTGGAGCTGCGTCCTCGGCGCATGCGCGAGGCGGCCGCCATGTGGCGGGCGGTCACGGATGCCGTGGGCGTCGCTGCCCGCGACTCGCTGTGGGACTACCCCGACCTGATGCCCACCGCCGAGGACATCGACGACCCCGCGGCGCTGGTCGCCCGCCTGGAAGCCCGTGCCCGTGGCGAGGAGCGGGCGCGCGACGCGTTCGACGATGCTCTGGAGCAGCTGCTCGCGAGCGAGTCCGGCGACGCGCCCGCAGCGGAAGACGACACGCCGGACGAGCCTCGCCCGGTCTGATCACAGCCTCTCCTCCCCACCTCGTGCCCCGCCGGGGCGCGAGGTGGGGATTCTGTGGAGAGGCCGGTCGCCGATGCCCCGGCGGGTGATGATCGGCGCATGCTCCGACTCGATCCTGCGTACCCGCCGCTCTGGCGCGATGAGACGACCGTGCAGTTCGGCGCCGACCCGGTCGCCATCGTCACCTCGGTGACGGCGTGGCAGGAACGGCTCCTGAGCGAGCTCGAGGGTGGAATCCCGGATGCCGCGCTCGAGCCGATCGCCGCAGCACTGGGTGCGCCGGCCGGCGCGGCCGGCTCGTTCGTGCGCCGCATCGCACGCGCGATGGCCATCCCGGCCGCGTCCCGGGCGCCGCGCGTGATCCTGCAGCCGCCGGACCGCCCGGCACGGCCGGCACTGGACGCCGTCGGCGAGTCGTTCGAGGCGGCCGGTTTCGAGGTCCTCACCGGCGCATCGGCGATCTCGGACGAGGACGAGACGCACCCGCCGGTGATCATGCTCGCGCACCACCTCGTCGAACCGCGTCGAGCCGCGATGATGATGGGCCGCGACATCCCGCACCTGCCGATCGTGTTCACCGGCACACGGGTCGAGATCGGTCCCTTCGTGCGCCCTGGCCGCACCGCGTGCCTCGCCTGCGTGGCGGCGCACCGCTGCGAGGCAGACCCGGCGTGGCCGCAGCTCGCCGCGCAGCTGCTCGGCCGGACCGCGCCGACTGTCGGTCTCGCCACGATGTGGGAAGCGGGCCTCACCGCGGCCCGGATGCTCAGCGACGCGGAGCGTCGGCCTGGGCGTCAGACGGCGCGCTCGGTGACCCTGCGCGTCCCCTCCGGCGGGCAGACGACGCGGACGCATCGGCCGCACGCAGCGTGCCGCTGCCGATCTCTCGGAGGAACCGGGACGGCACCCGTCCCCGAGATCCGCTGGACCACGACAGCGACAGCGTTCGCGCAGCCCGCGTGATCCCCACGTAGGCGAGACGCCGCTCCTCGTCGATCTCCTCGAAGGTCTTCGCGTAGGCGATCGGGAGGAGACCTTCGGCCAGGCCGATCAGGTGCACGTGATCCCATTCCAGACCCTTGGCCGCGTGCAGGGTGGCCAGAGTGACCGTGCGGAGACCCGGTTCGTCCTGGGCCTTCGCCCGGGCGACCAGATCGTCGGTGAACGTGCGCAGGGTCGCCCCCTCGGGCGCCTCGTGAGCCAGCCGCAGGACGGCCGATCGCGCCTCCCAGGCGTCGCGCAGCGCGCCGCCCGCCTGCGGCGGATCGTTGGTCAGCCCTAGCGAGCGGAGCACGTCGCGCACGGTGTCGAGGAATCCGCTCTCCATCGGCGCGACCGACGCACCGCGCAGCGCCATGACGGCCTGGCGCACCTCGGGGATTTCGAAGAACCGGCGACCGCCGAGCACGGTGGCCGCGATCCCGGCGTCGGCAAGCGCCTTCAGCAGCTCCGCGGATTGGGAGTGCGCGCGGTAGAGGATGGCGATCCGACGCTGATCGACACCCTTCGCGATCGCAGTGGCGATCCGCGCGGCCACTCCCTGGGCCTCGGCCTGCTCATCGGGGTAGGCCGCCACCGTCGGAATGTCGCCGCTCGCCGGCGCCGGCGACCGCAGGACGAGTGCACCGGGCCGATCGCGCATGAGCGCATTCGCGACCGCGAGGATCGCGGCATCCGATCGGTGATTGCTCTCCAGCCGCACGAGTGTGGCGCCCGGATGCCTGGTTTCGAAGTCCAGCAGGAACCGCGCGTCCGCCCCGGCGAACGAGTAGACGGTCTGGCTCGCATCGCCCACCACGCACAGATCGCTGCGATCGCCGAGCCACAGCTCGAGCAGCCGGTACTGGAGGGGGGAAACGTCCTGGAACTCGTCCACGGTGAAGTGGCGGTACTGCTCGTGCACCGCCTTGGCGATGTGCGGCTCGGCTTCGAGCATGCCGGCACAGGCGAGCAGGACGTCCTCGAAGTCGAGCTGGCGGCGCTCGTCCTTGAGCTTCTCGTACGCCCGCTGCAGCTCTACAACGCGGGAGAGCTCGAGGCGCCCGACCCCGCCAGGGCGGGCCAGCGCGTAGGCCTCGATGCTCCGCAGCGTGACTTTTCGCCACTCGATCTCGCCTGCGACGTCGCGCAGGGTCGCGACATCCGGGTCGATCCCCAGGCTGTCGGCGGCGTGCGCGAGCACTTTCACCTTGTTGTCGACGATGCTCGGCACCGAGTCGCCGGCGAGCGTGGGCCAGAAGAAGTTGAGCTGGGCGAGCGCCGCGGAGTGGAAGGTGCGCGCCGAGACGCCGTCGACCCCGAGGCCGCGGAGTCGCATCCGCATCTCGCCGGCCGCCTTCGAGGTGAAGGTCACCGCCATGACGCGGCCCGGCGAGAAGGCCCCGGTCTCGATCCCGTGGGCGATGCGGCGCGTGATGACCCGGGTCTTTCCGGTGCCGGCGCCAGCGAGCACCGCGACCGGACCGCGAAGCGTGGTCGCCGCCTCGCGCTGCCGCTCGTCGAGGCCGTCGAGCGCGTCCGTGCTCACGGCGTGTCCGCGTGCCAGTCGGCGATCAGGCGATGCGCGATCGACGCGCGTCCGGGCAGCAGGTGCTCACTCTGCCCCGCGAGCGCGGCGCCGATCTCATCGCGGTGGAACCACCGGACGGCGATGATCTCCTCGCCGTCCGCCCTGGCCTCATCGTCCGCGGCGCTCGTGGCCAGGAAGCCGAGCATGAGGGAACGCGGATACGGCCAGGCCTGCGAGCCGCGGTAGCGGATGTCGCGGACGTCGACGCCGGCCTCTTCGCGCACTTCGCGGAGGACCGCGGCCTCGAGCGACTCCCCCGCCTCGACGAAGCCGGCGAAGCATGAGAAGCGATTGGCGTCCCACAGGGCGTTGGAGCCCAGCAGCAGCAGGTCCGGGTCGTGCGCGCTCGTGATCGCGACGATGACAGCCGGATCGGTGCGAGGAAAGTGCTCGCGCCCGCAGACCGGGCAGTGCCGTGCCCACCCGGCCTGGCGCACCTCGGTGAGCGCGCCGCACGCGGGACAGTGCGGTGCTTCCAGGAGCCACCGGCCCAGGCTCAGCGCCTCGACGAAAGCTCCGGCGTCGGCGGCGGCAAGGCCCCCCCCGACGGTGCGCAGGCTCGCCCAKCCGGCGGGGGCCGCGAACGGGTCGCCCTCCGGTCGGTGCGCCGTGACGGCTGCGAGCACGGCGGTGCCGTCCGGCCGTCGGCCGAGGAACGCCCACTCGGCGTCGCCTGGCGCGTCCGCGGGTGCCACGTAATACAGCGTGTCGGGGGCTTGGAGCGGGGCTGCGTCGCCGTGGACGACGAGCACCCTGGTCGCGGCATCCGCGCGCAGCGTGTCGAGCAGACCCTCGACGGTGCGGTCTTCGGCCGCCCGGTCGAAGCCGGAGCCGGCGAGGGGCGGCAGCAGGCCGTCGGGCGACGTCATCGAAGACCTCTCTGCACGAACCGACGAACCGTGGTCGGCGTGCCGGGCGTGGCGCGGGGATGGGCGGGCGTGCCCGACCTACCCTGGGCACATGGCACGCTCTCCCTTCACTCTAGCCGCGTCCGTGACGTCAGCTCTGCCTCGGGTCGGCGTCATCGGGGCGGGTCTCCTGACCGAGGGTCTGACCGGTCGCTACGACTCGGCGGTGGCCGATCTCGACGATGGCCGCCGGGTCGTCGTCCGGGCGCCGGCGGCGCCGGAAGCCGCCGGCGAACTCGCCGCGGAGGTCCGCGCGCTGCGCGCGCTGACCCCCGGCGTGCGAGGCCTCCTCCCCTTCCGCGCGCCTGAGCTCCTCGGCGAGGCGGGCCTCGGCGATGCGCGGGTCGTCGTCGTCGACTTCCTGCCCGGATACCGCGTCGACGCCGCGCACCTCACCCCCGGCCTCGGGGCCGCGACGTCAGTGGGCGAAGCCCTCGCCGCGCTGCACGCGCTTCCGCTGTCGATCGTCCGGACCGAGGGCCTGCCGGTGCGCACCCCGCAGCAGATCCGCGATGACGCCGACCGACTGATCGACCGCGCGGAGGCGACCCACGCGGCGCCTGCGGCACTCATCGGGCGGTGGCGTCGCGCCATCGCCGCCGATGTGCTGTGGCGCTTCGAGTCAGCCGTCGTGCTCGGCGGAGCAGGGGCCGCGTCGTTCCTGTTCGAAGACATCGACGGACGACCGACGGTGACCGGTCTGCTCGAGTGGCACGGCCTGCAGGTCGGCGATCCTGCGACGGATCTGCAGTGGCTCGCGGCAGCGCCGACCGCCGCCGAAGACGTCTACTCCGCCTACGCGGCGCGGACCGTCCGGGCGCCGGACGGGCTGCTCCGCGAGCGTGCCCGGCTGTACGCCGAGCTCGAGTTCGCGAAGTGGCTCGTGCACGGGCACGAGGCCGCGCGCCCCGAGATCGTCGAAGACGCCGTCGGGCTCCTGGAGGCGCTGGCAGAGGGTGTGGGCGGCGACGAACTCGTGCCGGACGACGCCCTCGGACTCGACCACGCGATCGCTGTGCTCGGACGGACGCCGGAGTCGGCACCACCCGCCTCCGACACGTCGATGCAGACCGACGCGTACGACCCGGAGGAGCTGTCGCTCTGGGTGAACCTGGACGACGCGCAGGAACAGGCGGATGCCGCGGCCGACCGCCCTGCCCACGACGACACGTCGACCGCTCCGATCGACATCCGGGCATTCGTCGCGCGCGAAGCGGCAGCCGAACACCCGACGGCGCCGATCATCGGCGATCTCTCCGCGCTCGAGTCGGACGACGTCGAGGCCGATGCGCAGCGCTCCGCCGACGCGGCGCTGCGACGCTGGACCGACTCGGCCTGACGCTGGGGGCGCTCAGCCCCGCAGCACCAGGTCGTGGGCAACGTAGTAGAGCGCGACCTCGATCTGCTCGAGGGGCACCGCGTGCTTCTCGTGGTACGCCCGCCGGTACAGCTCGAGCTGCAGCATCCGCTGTGCGCGCTCGGTCTCGTCGCGTGGCGGGGCGCCGGTCTTCCAGTCGACGATCTCGATGCGTCCGCCATGATCGGCGCGACGATAGACGGCGTCGAGCTTGCAGATCACGATGTGCGCCGAGCCGTCGAGCGAGGTCTCGGTGAAGTCGATCTCGGTCTCGACTTCGAGCGGCTGGAGGTCCGCCCACTCGGAGGCGAGGAAGCGCCGGCGCAGGTCGTCGAGGGCTGCTTCGTCTTGCACGGATGCCTCGGTCCCGGACGCGTCGTCGTCGCCGTCCCACAGCGCGTCGTCGAGCGATGCGCCCAGTCCGGGTCGCTCGGCGCGGGACTCGACCCAGGCGTGGAACAGCGTGCCCAGCCGGGTCTGACGGTAGGGACGCTCCGGGAGCGGGCGGGCGATGCGCGCCACCGTCCCGGCGTAGTCGGTGACGAACGACTTGTACTGCGAGGCCGGGATGCGCGCCGGGGCGCCACCCGCCGCCGGCGAGCGGCGCTCGGCCCGTTCGGCGAGCAGGAGTTCGAGCTCCGGGTCCGGCGTCTGCCGGGTCGCGGCCAGTGATTCGGTGACGGCCAGTGCTGCGCGCTGCACCGCTTCGCGGCGCGCGCCGAGCGGGTCGAGCGGCCACTCGAGGATCCGGCGCTCTCCCAGGTAGGGATTCTCGCCGGGGTCGTCATCCGGCAGCGGATGACCGGACGCCTCGGCGATCTCGGCGAAGAAGACGCTGCGCTCCCGCGGGCGCTTGGCGCCGGACCACGAAGAGCCGCTGAGCAGCAGGTGGTCGCGCGCACGGGTGACGGCGACGTAGGCGAGTCGGCGGTCCTCATCGAGCTGCCGGCGGCGATTGGCCGCCACGAAGTCGTCGATCGCGTCCTTCAGCGCCTGCTGCGTCGGCGCCGCCCCGCGTTCCCATGCGAGCTCGGGGAGCCAGCGCGCGTCGCCCCGGAACGAGTACGGAAGCACCCCGAACCCCAGCCAGCCGCGGGTATCGCGGGCAGCTGAGGGCAGCTCGTCCTTGACGAGGCGCACGACCGCCACGGCATCCCATTCCAGCCCCTTCGAGCCGTGGATCGTGAGGAGCTGCACGACATCGTCTTCGGGCGGCTCGGTGCGCGGCGCGAACTCGTCGAGGCGTTCGGCGTGATCCAGCCACGCGAGCAGGCTCGACAGGGCCCCGGTTTCGTCGGCGGCGAGGAAGGCATGCAGTTCGTCGACGAACGCCCGCAGCTGCGCTGAAGCGATTCGGGCTGGTCCGCGCGCTTCGTTCGCCGCCAGCTCGACATCGAGACGCAGCTCGACCTCGATGAGGCGGACGAGGTCGGGGATCGGCATTCCGGCAGCCTGCCGAAGGCCGGCCAGCACCGCGCCGGCCTCGCGCAGCCGCTCACGCGCCTCCGGCGTGAAGCCGGCGAGCCAGGAGTGATCGGCTCTGCTGCGCACCACGAAGTCGAGAGCATCAACCAGCGAGCCCTGGTCATCGCCCGCGCTCGCGCGAATGCGCTCTGCGACCTCGGGGGCGAGCGGCTGCAGCGCGGCATCGTGCGAGGCGAGACGCCGCGCCAGCTGGGCCAGGACCCGCAGATCCGCGAGTCCGATCGCCCAGCGGGGCCCGGCGAGCAGCCGGATCAGCGATGACCCGGCGGCGGGGTCGCTGATCACGCGCAGCGCGCTGACCACGTCGACCACCTCCGGCGTGGACAGGAGTCCCCCGAGGCCGAGGATGCGATGCGGGATGCCGCGGCGTCCCAGGGCATCGCCGAAACGCACCATGTGCTTCTTGCTGCGGAAGAGGATCGCTCCGGTCGTGGCCTCGCCGCGGCGGCGCCGCTCGGCGCGGATGCGGGCGAACCACTCCGCGACGTGATCCGCCTCGGTGTCGAGATCTGCGTCGAACGCGAACTCGACGGCGCCGTCCGGGGCGCCGGGTCGTGGACGCAGGGCATCGACGGTCACGGGCGCCGATGCGGCGAGCGGGGCGAGCACCGCATTGGCCGCTGTGAGCACGGAGGCGCTGTTGCGCCAGCTCGTCAGCAGCGCGAACCGGGCGCAGGTCGCCTCGGTGGCGAACGCCTCCGGGAAGCCGCCGAGGTTGCCCGCGCTCGCGCCGCGCCAGCCGTAGATCGCCTGATGCGGGTCACCCACCGCCATGACGGCGGTCTCCCGGAAGAGCGCCGCGAGCAGATCGGTCTGCGCCACCGAGGTGTCCTGGTACTCGTCGAGCAGCACGACCCGGAACCGGTCGCGCAGCTCGGCGGCGACCGCGTCGTGGCTGCGCACGACCTCGAGGGCGCCGGCGACCTGGTCGGAATAGTCGAGCACGCCCCGACGCCGCTTCGCCGCGGCGTATTCGCCGGCGAGGCGCGCGAGCAGGGCCAGCGCCGAGACGTTGGTCTCGGC
>NZ_JBFUFC010000072.1:0-17424 GCF_056403635.1 Microbacterium sp. P2_F9
CAGCTGCGCCTCGACCGCGGACGCGGGCTTCGGGGCGCAGCTGCTCGCGAACGGCTCGCCGACCGGCAGCGCCGGCGTCTTCGGGCAGAGTTTGCGGCCGGACTTCGGCGTGCGCGATCGGGGCGATGCTCGAGGCGGCCCCGCGGCGAGCGGCGGAYTCTCGGCTGCGACGCGGAGCGGCCGCTCGTCTCGCTCAGGGCGAGGCTCGGTCGATGCCCGCACCACGCCGAGCAGCGCCCGCGACGGCTCCACCGGGGCTTCAACCACCACAGCCTGGAGGGCGGCGGGCCGGATCCGCGGCGGGTTGGCGAGCGACGAGCACTCCGGGCACCACGCCGAGCGGCGCCGCTCGCGGCCGGGCCGGTCCCGCTGCTCGCTCGGCGTCGCCGCGAACAGGTGACCGGCCTCGCATTGCCACAGCAGCAGCACATCGGCGGCCGGCGGGATCTGGGTCAGCGTGATCCCCGCGTTGAGCTCGGGGTGGTACTGCCGGATGAGCATCGGGTAGGGCGCCCACGCCTCCCGATAGGTGCCGACGGGGTATGGAATCTGCATGCCGCGGGAGAACTGGCGACGCGCCCACCACGCCTGCACCCGCTCTGCCATGCACGGAACGGTATCCGGTGCCACCTACATCGCAGCCCGTTCGCGCTACGCCTGCGGGGGTAGCGCGGATGCCTCCGCCGGGGGGATGCGCTGGTGCCGCCGGGTGAGGACGATGGACGGATGACGATCACACGACGCCCCTTCCGCTTCGGCGCCGTCGAGGCCCTGCGCGGCCCCGCGGCGGTATGGACCGAGGCCGCTCGACGCCTCGAAGGCGACGGCTACGCCACGCTGGTGACCCCCGACACCCTCTGGACGCCGTCGCCGTTCCTCGCACTCGCCGTTGTCGCAGCAGGTACGACCACCCTGCGCCTGGGCACCTGGGTGATCGCCTCCCCGCTGCGCCGCCCCACCGAGGTGGTCCGTGAGACGAAGACCCTGCAGGAGATCTCCGGCGGGCGGTTCGAACTCGGCATCGGGGCAGGGCGCCCCGGCGGCGAGCGCGATGCGGAGGCCCTCGGCCTCGAGTGGGGTACGGCCGGCGAGCGGGTGAGCCAGGTCGAAGCGGCGCTCACCGCAGTACGCAGCGGTGTCGACCCGGTTCCGGGGATCGTCCTGGCCGGAAGCGGAGATCGGATGCTGCGCATCGCCGGACGCCTCGCCGACACGCTCGCGCTGCCGATCGGACCTGACGCGAACCTCGCGGCCATCGCCGAGCTCGCCGATCGGGTGCACGACGTCTCCGGCGATCTCGAACTGGCTCTGCAGATCACCGGCATCGGCGACGACATCCCGGACTGGCTGCGGCACCGGCAGGGCCTCACGCCTGACGGTCTGCGGGACGCGGGCGCGGCCGCCATGCTCTCCGGCGACGTCGAGCGCGACGCCGAAGCGCTCGAGCACCTGCGGGATGTGACCGGCGTGTCCTACCTCACGGTCCCCGGCGAGCTCACCGCCCGACTCACTCCGCTGGTGGCGCGACTGTCCGGCACCTGAGCCGGCTGCACCACCTCGGCGGCAGCCGGGCCGCCTCCTCGAATCCACCGACTCTGCCCCAGTCCACCGACTTCGGCGCGCAGAACTGAGTGGTCTGGCGCGAGGTGGGTGGTCTCGGCACAGGGCCCGCTCAGCGCCGGAATCGCGACCGCGGCATCCGTCGGCCAGCAGTCTGAGACGCCGGCGCGCGGCTACTCGTCGCGCATGCCGAGCGCGACCGCGGAGTCCACGGCCGACAGCCGCATGAGCGCCAGCATGCGCTGCTCGGCCAGCGCAGGATCCCGGGCGATGATCGCGTCGTACACGGCGCGATGGTCATCGAGGAAGTCCAGGCTCGTCATGTGCCCGTGCGTGAGCTTGTCGCGGGCCTGGAGCGCGGGGGCGAGCACGACCTCGAACCGTTCCAGCAGCTCATTGCCGGATGCCGCGAGCACGGCACGGTGGAAGTCGACGTCGGCGATCGCATGGTCGGGCCGACCGGGGTCGTCGCTCTTGTACGAGCGCTCGAGTTCGTCGATCGCCACCCGGAGGCGCTCGGCCTGCTCCTTCGTGTGCCGGAGGGCGGCCATGCGCGCCGCGGCGGGCTCGATGACGAGCCGCACTTCGTCGAGCTCGAGGACGAGCCGGGGGTCGGGCCGGCCGGCGGCGCGCCACGACATGACCTCGGCGTCGAGGAGCTGCCAATGCGAGCGGTCGGTGATGGACGTGCCGACCCGGGGGCGCGCGTCGATGAAGCCCTTGGCCGTCAGCACCTTGAGCGCTTCGCGCATCACCGTGCGGCTGACCTCCATCTCGTGAGCGAGGCCGTCCGGGTCGAGGAGCGTGCCCGGGGGCAGCTCGCCGCGCATGATGCGCGTGCCAAGCTCGTTGACGACCTGGCCGTGCAGGCCGCGCCCTTTGAAGGTGCTCACGACGCCGAGCCTAGTCAGGCCCGCGCGAGTGCGTCCGGCTCCGCGCCGACGGCCGTCCCGTCCTGCGCCTGCGCGCCCACCGCGGACGAGGCATCCGACACACCGATCGCACCGCTCGCGGCTGCCGCGGCGACGCGCTCGTCTGTCCAGCCCAGGTCGGCGAGGATCTGGGCGGTGTCCGCGCCGAGCTGGGGCGCTCCGCGACGGATGGCCGGCGGCGTCTCGGAGAGCGTCAGCGGCGGCCGCACCGTTCGCACGCTCGCGCCGTCGCTCCCATAGGGCTGCTCGACGATCATTCCCGTCGCGAGCACGTGCGGATCGTTCGCGACATCCTCATAGTCGTAGACGGGGCCGGCCCAGACGTTCACCGCATCGCAGCGTGCGAGCCAGTGTGCGGTGGTCTCGCCTTCGAACGCCGGGCGGATGTGCGCGTAGACCTCGTCGCGATAGGTGTGTCCGTCGTTGTAGTCCGTCAGGGATCGCAGCCAGTCGTCGTCGAGCACCTCGCCCAGGGAGGACAGCGGCGCCATCGCCAGGGTGAGCCACCCGTCGCTCGTCCGGTAGACGCCGTACGGCGCCGGAATGAACGCATGAGCGGATGCCTCGACCGACCGCTCGGGCTGGCGGCCGGTGTTGAGGTAGGTCACCACCTCCTGCAGCTGGGCATCGAGCACGATGGAGAACATGTCGACCTCCACCTTCTGCCCTTGGCCGATCCGGTCGCGGGCGGTGAGCGCCGCGAGGATCCCGATCGCCGCCTGGTAGCCGGTCATGACGTCGGCCGCCCAGAGGGCTCCGGGTTCCGGGGCGTCCCCGGCGCTGCCCACCGAGAACATCGATCCGGAGTAGCCCTGCACGACGAGGTCCTGCCCCGGCCGATCCCGGTACGGTCCGGTCGAGCCGTAGCCGGAGATCGAGCAGTAGACGAGGCGCGGGTTGATCTCGCGCAGCTGCTCGTACCCGACGCCGAGCCGCTCAGCGGTGCCGTGGCGGAAGTTCTGGATGAAGACGTCGGCGCTGCGGACGAGGTCCTCGATGACCTCGCGGGACGCGGGGTCCTTCAGGTCGACGGCGAGCGACCGCTTGTTGCGATTGACCGCCATGAACGTCGTCATCTCGCCGTGCACCCGGATGTCGTCGAACCCGTGGGTGCGGTTGAACTCACCGCCCTTCGGGGACTCGATCTTGATGACATCCGCGCCGAGGTCGCCGAGCCGCGTGGCGGCGAGGGGTCCGGCGAGCATCTGCGTAGCGTCCAGGACCCGGATCCCATCCAGCGCCCCAGCGGTGTTCTCATCGACCACGTGCATCTCCTTTGATAAGTACGATAATACTATTAGACTACGAACGGATGAAAGGCAAGTCGATGACGATTGCGCGGATCGAGACGTTTCTCCTTCCGCCTCGATGGCAGTTCGTGCGGATCGAGACGGCGGACGGGATCGTGGGCTGGGGCGAGCCGCTGCTGGAAGGGCACGCCGAAGTCGTGCGCGCCGCGGTGGAGTCCTTCGCCGAATTCCTGATCGGCGCCGACGAGCGCCGGATCGAGGATCTGTGGCTCACGATGACCAAGGGCGGCTTCTATCGCGGCGGGCCGGTGTTCGGCAGCGCGGTGGCCGGCATCGACCAGGCACTCTGGGACATCGCCGGCAAGCGCCTCGGCGTCCCGGTGCACGAGCTCCTCGGCGGGCACGTCCGCGATCGGGTGCGCGCGTACGCGTGGGTCGGCGGCGACGACCCCGCGGAGCTCGAGGACGGGATCCTCGCCAGGATCGGGCAGGGCTTGACCGCGGTCAAGCTCAACGCCTCCGGGAAGACGCCACCGCTGGGATCCGCCGCGGACACCGCCGCGATCGTGGCGCGGGCCGAGGCGGCACGCGCCATCCTCGGCCCGGAGCGCGATTTCGCCCTCGACTTCCACGGCCGACTCTCGCTCGCCGCCAGCCGCCGGGTGCTCCCCCTGCTCGAGCCCTCGCACCCGCTCTTCGTGGAGGAGCCCGTGGTGCCCGAGGCATCCGCTCATCTGCACCGCGTCGTCGACGCCACGACGGTGCCGATCGCCACCGGGGAGCGCCTCTACTCGCGACAGGAGTTCCTGCCGGTGCTGCAGCAGGGCATCGCCATCGTGCAGCCCGACGTCTCCCACGCGGGCGGCATCTCGGAGCTGCGCAGGATCGCCGCCCTCGCCGAGACCTTCGACGCGCACCTGGCTCCGCACTGCCCCCTCGGTCCCCTGGCGCTCGCCTCGAGCCTGCAGGTCGGCTTCGCCAGTCCGAACATTCTCGTCCAGGAGCACAGCATGGGGATCCACTACAACGAGGGCGCCGACCTCCTCGACTACGTCGTCGACCCCGCGCCCTTCGACATCGTCGACGGGCACTTCCGCCGCAGCACCGCTCCCGGCCTCGGGGTCGACGTCGATGAGGCCGCGGTGCGAGCGGCCGACCGTCGCGGTCATTCGTGGCGCTCTCCGCGCTGGCGTCACGACGACGGATCATTCGCGGAATGGTGAGCGACTGCCAGCTCGACGCTGAATTCGTCGACCAACCACGCGATGGCGTGCCGGGTTGATATGAGCCATATTATATGTTTATAGTATGAATGGCTCGGCGGAGCGAAGATCCGCCTGCCAGATCCCATGTCGCAAAGGAGCACCATGAAGTCACAGCACAAGGTCGCGCGGAGGACGTCGATCCTCGCGGCCACCACCATTCTCGGCCTGAGCGTCGCGCTCGCCGGCTGCGGGTCGGTCGACGACACGTCGTCCGCCGACAGCGGCTCAGATGACGGCGTGATCCGCATCGCCTACATCCAGAAGCAGGGCGACCAGCAGTACTTCATCGACCAGGCGCAAGGTGCAGCCGACATGGCGAAGGAGCTGGGCGCCGAGGTCACCGCGATCAACGTCGGCGACGACGCGAACGAGGCCATCAGCCAGCTCGACACCGTCATCGCGCAGGGCTACGACGCCGTCGCGATCGTCGTCCCCGACCAGAAGATCGGTCCGCAGGTCATCGACGCCGCCAAGAAGGCCGGAATCCCGCTCGTCGCGACCGACGATGCCATCTCGGACGCCGACGGCAACCCCGCCCCGTTCGTCGGCTTCAACGGCACGGCGATGGGCGAGAAGGTCGGCGGCGAAGCCGCCCGCCTCTTCGGGGAGACCACCTGGACCGATGCGGACACCAAGATCATCCGCGTCTCGAAGGAAGACCTCCAGACCTGTGAAGACCGCAACGAGGGCGCCCTCGATGTCTTCACCAAGGACACCGGTGTGACGCTCGACGTGGTCAAGGTAGGCACCGACGCCAGCACGATCGACGCCCAGGACAAGACCGCTGCTGTCGTCACGGCCAACCCCGGTGTGACGAACTGGGTGGTCTGGGGCTGCAACGACGAGTCCGAGACCGGTGCCGTCACCGCACTGCAGAACGCCGGCTACACCCCCGACCACATCCTCGGCGTGGGGCTCGGCGCATACCTGACGTGCAAGGACTGGAAGGCGGGCATCGAGTCCGGCAACAAGGCCGCGCTGTTCATCAGCGGCGTCGATGTCGGCAAGGCGGCCGTCCAGGTGCTCGTCGACAACGTGAAGGATGGCAAGGAGCTGCCGGCCAACACGATCGCGGACACGAAGATCGTCGGACCCGACAACTGGGAAGCCGAAGGCGTCGTCTGCACCTGATCCATCCCTGATGTGGGGCGGGCCGGTCGCGGCCCGCCCCACATCTCGCCCGAAAGCCCCACATCCCCGACACGATTCGACGAGGAGTCGTCACATGACCACGACGGTCACGGTCACCGGACTCACGAAGTCCTTCACCGGCGTCCGCGCGCTGCGCGGCATCGATGTGGAGGTCCGCGCCGGCGAAGTGCTCGCGCTGCTGGGTGAGAACGGCGCAGGCAAGTCCACGTTCCTGAAGATCCTCAGCGGCGATTACGCCCCGGATGACGGCACGATCGAGCTCAACGGCGAGGCGGTCGAATTCCATTCGGCGACCGACGCCCGCCGCCGCGGCATCCGTGTCATCGCACAGGAGCCCGAGATCCTCACCCACGTGTCGGTCGCCGAGAACATCTTCGTCGGCAGCCTGCCGCACCGCGGCCGCCTCTACTCCGCGTCGGCCGTGATCAAGGCCGCGCGCGCGGCGCTCGTCGAGTTCGGCTTCGACGAAGTCCTGGATGCCGCAGCCCTCGGCTCCACCCTCTCCCCTGCCCAGCGGCAGGTCGTGGAGATCATGCGCGGGCTCGTCGCCCGGCCGAAGGTCATCGCCTTCGACGAGCCGACCTCCTCGCTCACCGAGAACGAGGTGGCAGCGGTGTTCCGACTCATCCGGCGCCTCCGCGCCGACGGCGTCGCGATCGTCTACGTCTCGCACCGCATGCACGAGATCTTCGAGATCGCCGATCGCGTGGCGGTGCTCCGCGACGGCGCGCTCGCCGGGGTGCGGACACTCGCCGAGACCGACGAGTCCGAACTCGTGCGGCTGATGGTCGGGCGCGACCTCGGCAGCCTCTTCGCGCGCAACCGCGTGCCGGGCGGACCGGTGATGCTCCGCGTCGAGGGTCTCGAGAACGACCACGTCCACGACGCCTCGCTCACCGTGCGCGCCGGCGAGGTCGTCGCGATCGCCGGACTCATCGGCGCCGGACGCTCTGAACTCGCCCGCACGATCATCGGAGACCTGCCGCACCGCGCCGGCACGGTCTCGGTGGACGGTCAGCCGGTGGTGCTGCGCAGCCCCGCCGACGCGATCCGCGCCGGGATCGGCCTCGCCCCCGAAGAGCGCAAGGCCCAGGCCCTGCTGATGCAGCGGACCGTCCGCGACAACGTGAGTCTCGCCATCCTCCGTCGCATCTCACGGCTGCGAGTCGTGCGACGCGGCGAGGAGCGCAAGATCGTGAACGCGCTCGTCGAGCGCATGCGGGTGCGCACTCCGAGCATCGAGACCGAGGTGCGCACGCTGTCCGGCGGCAACCAGCAGAAGGTCGTCCTCGCGCGGTGGCTCGCCCGCCGCCCGAAGGTGCTGATCCTCGATGAGCCGACCCGCGGCGTCGACGTCGGCGCCAAGGCGGAGATCTACGCCCTCATCGACGAGCTCGCACAGTCCGGCGTTGCGGTCCTCGTCATCTCCTCGGAGCTTCCGGAGGTGATCGGCCTCGCCGATCGCATCCTCGTCATGCAGGGAGGTCGCCTCGTCGGCGAACTCGACCACGCGAAGGCCACCGAGGAAGCCGTCCTCGCCCTCGCACTGCCCCAGTCCGAACCACTTCACACAGCATGACCGCAGCGAAGGAGCCCCGCGTGTCCACCACCACCCAGCCCGCGCGCGTCGAAGAACCGGCGCCCGCCACCCCCCAGCGTCCGAGCGCCTGGCGCCGGTTCATCGCCTGGATCGGGGTGCAGAATCTCAGCCTGATCATCGCGCTGATCGTGCTCGTCGCGATCATCGGCAGCCAGGACCCGAACTTCTTCCGGGTGCAGAACCTGATCGCGATCGGCACCTCGATCACGGTCTTCGGCATCCTCGCCATCGTGCAGACGCTGGTGATCCTGCTGGGCGCGCTCGACATCTCGGTCGGCAGCGTGGCGGGCCTCACCTCTGTCGTCACCGCGATGGTCTTCACCGCGACGGGGTCGTCCGGTGCCGGCATCATCGCCGCCCTCGTGGCCGGGCTCGCGTGCGGTCTGCTCAACGGCGTCATCATCATCTACGGTCGCGTCAACGCCGTCATCGCGACGCTCGCGACCCTTGCCGCGTACAAGGGACTCGCGCAGATCCTCTCCGGCGGGCGATCCCAGGGCTACACGGGCAATGACTCGGTCTTCACCGCCCTCGCGCGGGGCACGTTCATCGGCATCCCGGTGCTGATCTGGATCTTCGCCGGCGTCGCGCTCGTCACCGGTCTGGTGCTGAAGTACACCGACATCGGCCGGAACATCTACGCCATCGGCGGCAACCCGACCGCGGCGCGCCTGTCCGGCATGAACCTCAACCGGTACATCATCGGCGTCTATCTCATCGTGGGCACGGTCGCCGGTCTCGCCGGCGTGCTGCTGACCGCACGCACCGGCAGCGGCCAGCCCGTCTCCGGCAGCGAGGGCCTCGAGCTCGAGGCCATCACGGCTGCTGCGCTCGGTGGCGCAGCGCTGACCGGCGGCAAGGGCACGATCACCGGCACGGTGCTCGCCGTCATCCTCCTCGGCGTGCTGTCCAACGGCCTCACGGTGCTCGGGGTCAACCCGTTCTGGCAGAACGTCGCCAAGGGCGCCCTGCTCGTCGTCGCCATCGTCATCCAGCAGCGTCGCAGCGGCCAGCGCGCCGTCGGCCTGCCGGCCTGATCCCCCATCAACCCCTGAAATTCTGGAGCATCACCATGAGCGGACACACGGACGGCGCCGTGCGCCTCGAGCGCCACGGCCACGTCGGCCACCTGATCCTCGATCGCCCGGCGAAACTCAACGCCATGACAGTCGCCATGGACCACACCATGAACGACCTGGTCTTCGAGATCAACAACGATCCCGAAATCCGCTCTGTCCTGCTCTACGGCGCGGGCGACCGGGCCTTCAGCGCCGGAAGCGACATCACCGACCTCGGTGAGTACGGCGACAACTGGAGCTACCGCAACAGGTTCGACAACCGCACCGACTACGCGCGCGCGGTGTGGCTCATCCGCAAGCCGGCGGTCGCCGCCGTGCAGGGCTACTGCATCGGCGGAGGACTCGAGATGGCCAGCGCCTGCGACATCCGCATCGCGAGCCCGGACGCATCCTTCGGCGCCGGCGAGATCCGCTGGGGCTGGCACGGCGGCTCAGGACAGACCCAGCTCCTCACCCACCTCATCGGCCCGGGCCACGCCTCGCGGATCCTCCTCACCGGCGACCGGATCGACGCCGAAGAGGCGCATCGGATCGGCCTCGTGCAGCAGCTGGTCCCTCACGAGCAGCTCCTCGAAACCGCCGAGCAGCTCGCCGTCACCATCTCCGAACGAGGACCGATCGCCACCCAGCGCACCAAGCACATGGTCCGCCTCGCCCAGAGCCTGCCGCTCGACACAGCCCTCCTGGTCGAGAACGACTCCTTCGCGTACCTCATGATGACCGAGGATGCCGCGGAGGGCCAGGCGGCGTTCGCCGAGAAGCGCGCACCCGTCTTCAAGGGGCGCTGAGCATGGGTGCCGCACCGGCTGTCGAGGTCGCACCAGGGGTCCATCGCATCGACACGCCGCTCGGCGACCGCTTCGCGAGCCTGTACCTGCTCACCGGCGACGACGCCGCCCTGCTGTTCGACACGGGGGTGGACGGCACGATCCCTGCCCACGCGCTGCCGGCGCTTGCGCAGCTCGGCGTCAGCCCCGAAGCCGTCTCGACCGTCGTGGTGTCGCACGCGGATGTCGACCACTTCGGCGGCGTGGCCGACGCCCGAACCGCGTTCCGGAACGCCCGGATCGTCGCCGGGGCCGGCGATGTGCCGCTGATCGAGGACTACGAGCGCTACGTCGCCGAGCGCGCCCGAGGCTTCGTCGAGGTGTACGGCTGGGACGAGGATCCCGACGTGCTGGCGTGGTGTCGCTCGGTCACCCGCGAGGGCCGTCTGGACGGCGCCGCCGTCGACGGCGACGTCGTCGAACTCGGGGGCGGGCGAACCGCGGTCATCCGCGCAGTGCCCGGCCACTCCCACGGTCACCTTGCCGTCGAGGCGCCCTGGGCGGATGCCGTGCTCGTCGCCGACGCCGTGCTCGGCGCCTCGGTCAACCTCGCCGACGGCACGCCCGCGTTTCCCCCGACGTACCGCTATGTCGACGAGTACCTCGCGACGATCGCGCGCCTCTCCGCCTGGGATCACGACCTGCTCCTCACCGCGCACTACCCCCAGCTGCAGGGCGACGACGCACGAGCGTTCCTCGCACAGAGCGCCGCGTTCGTGGAGCGCCTCGACGGCCTCGTCGTCGCCGAGCTCGCGGCGGAACCGGCCGGGCTGACGCTCGCCGAGCTGCTGGCCCGCCTCAACCCGGACGCCGGCGCCTGGCCGGCTGAAGGCACCGAAGGCGCTCTGGCCTTCCCGGTCGCCGGCCACCTCGAGCGGCTCGTCGCGCAGGGCCGGGTCACGGCGATCGGCGCCCGGGACGGTGCCGCCGTCTGGACGCTGCGATGACCGGTGTCGCCTGGGGCGTCGACTACGTCGCCGACGAGCATGCCGATGAGGCACTGCGGAACTCCCCACGATCGGGGGCGGCCGTCGCGCACGAGGACACTCCCGCCCTCGCCGAGAAGGTCGCCGACGCCCTGCTGCGCCTCCCGTTCCGCACCTGGGACTTCGGCGACTCGGTCGCCTTCGAGGCGCTGCTCTGCGCCAGCGAGAGACTCCGCCTCGACCGCTGGGAGCGTTTCGCGCACGGCTGGGGCAGGGCGTGGGCGACTCGGTCACGTCCGTTCGCGCGGCTGGACTGCACCGTCCCAGGGCGTGCTCTCACCCTCCTCGCCGAGCGCCTGGATGATCGGATCCTCCTGGCCGCCCTCACCGACCTGGCCGCGTTCCTGCGGAAGCGGCCGACCTTCACCGGGGTCTACGAGACCTGGGAGGCGTCGCCCCTCCTCGCCCCGTACGGCGACCCGCCGATGACGGAGCGCGATCGGAGCCTGCTCGCCGATCCGCCGTCCGGGGTGTTCGTCGACTGCCTGCACTTCGATCCGCCCTTCTTCGCCGCCCTCGGGCGCGTCACGGCGAACGACGAGCTGATTCAGGATGCTGTCGCCCAGGCACTCGGGTACGTCGGGCTGCTGCAGCGCKCGGATGGTCTGTTCGACCATTTCGCACTCGGCGGCGAGCCCGAGACCTTCGGGCCGGGCTGGGGCCGCGGCCAGGGCTGGGCGGCTCTCGGCCTGCTCGAGGTGATCGCAGAGCTCGACCGGCTGGGCGATGAGCGTTTCGCTGCGCGGCGCGGCGAGCTCGCGGCATCCGTCGATCGGCTCTTGACGCGGATGACGCAGCTGCAGCGGCCGGACGGTCACTGGGAGGTCGTCGTCGATCGCCCCGGCACCGGCGACGAGAACTCCACGGCCGCGTTCATGGCCTGGGCGATGTCCGAGGCCGTGCACGCGGGGATCGGCGATGCGTCGCGCCTGGCGCCTGCCGCGCATGCGGCCCGCAGCGCGGTGGTGCAGTCGCTGGATGCCGACGCACAGCTGCGCGGAGTGTCCGCGGCGGTCTACGCCAGCACGGTGCCTGCGCACTATGCGGCGGTGCCGCGCGGATACGTCGTACCGTGGGGGCAGGGTCCGGCCCTGCTGGCCCTCCTGTCCGAAGGGGTTCACGCGTGAGTCGAGTCGTCCTCATCACCGGCGCGGGCCATGGCATCGGCGCGGCGACGGCGGAGGCCTTCGCGCGGGGCGGAGACGACGTCGTCGTGACGGATGTCGATGCCGACGCGGCGGCACAGACCGCCGACGCGCTCCGCGCCGCCGGGTTGGCGGCGACGGCGCATCGCCTCGACGTCTCCTCCGACGCGGAGTGGGAGGCGCTGTCGACAGCGCTCCGGGCGCAAGGCCGGCCGCCGGCTGTGATCGTGAACAACGCGTTCCGCAACACCGTCGCGCCCGCCCATCTGCTCGAGGAGGCTGCGTGGGCCGGGATCCTCGACGTCACGCTGGGGAGCGTGTACCGCTCGATCCGCACCTTCCACGACACCCTCACCGAAGCCCGCGGTGCCGTCGTCAACGTCGCGAGCGTCCACGCGCTGCTGGCGTGGCCGGGGCATCCCGCCTATGCCGCAGCGAAGGGCGGCGTCGTCGCCCTGACCCRCCAGCTGTCGCTCGAGTACGCCCCGCACGTGCGGGTCAACGCGGTGCTGCCCGGGTCGATCGAGACGCGCGTCTGGGACGGCGTCGACGCCGAAGGGCATGAGGCGGCGCGGCGGAAGACCACGCTCGGGCGCTTGGGGCGCGCGGAGGAGGTGGCATCCGTCATCGTGTTCCTCGCGAGCGCGGGCGCCTCGTACGTGACCGGCGTCGCGCTGCCGGTCGACGGCGGCCTGACCACGACGGTGGCGAGATGAGCCGGCTCGTCCTGACGCTGGGCGAGGCCCTCGCGGTGTTCCTGGCCAGGGACGACGGTCCTCTCGATTCCTCGGTCGAGTTCGACCGCATCGTGTCGGGGGCCGAGGTCAACGTCGCCGTCGGACTGGTCCAGGAGGGTCACCGCGCGCGGCTCGCCGGCCGGGTGGGTGATGACGCGCTCGGTCGCGGCATCGTCCGGCAGCTGACGGACTGGGGCGTCGATGCCCGCATGACGCGCGACGAGACCCGGCCGACCGGGGTGCTCGTGCGCACCGTCGGGGGAGCCGATCGCGGGGAGGCGGTGCACCTGCGCCGGGGCGCGGCCATCGAGGGACTGACCGCGGGCGACGTCGACGCCGCCTGGTCGGACGACATCGCCGCCGTCTTCGCGACCGGGATCACCATGGTGCGATCGGCGTCCGCGGCCGCCGCCGTGGAGCACACCGTCGCACGTGCCCGCGCGACCGGGGCGCTCGTCGTGGTCGACCCCAACCTTCGCCCCGCGCTGGCAGATCGCGCCGCCTTCGCAACGGCCCTGGCTCCGCTGCGCGGCCGCATCGACATCGCCGTCGGCGATCCCGAAGAGCTCGCCGTGCTGGCGGGTACCGACACTGCCGATGCGGTGGCCGCCCTGCTGGATGCCGGGTGCCGGCTCGTCGTCACCAAGCTCGGTGCGGCCGGCGCGACCGCCGTCGACAACCTCGGAAACGCCTACCGCACGGTCTCTCTGGTCGGTCCGGCTGAGGTCGTCGACACCATCGGAGCGGGCGACGCCTTCACCGCGGGGCTGATCGCCTCGATCCTCGACGGCCAGTCCCCCGATGCCGCGCTCGCTCGCGGCTCGCGCCGCGCCGCCACCGTCGTCCGCACCCGCGGCGACATCCCGACCACGGAGGGCGTGCGATGAACGCACTGCAGATCATCGGCGCTCAGGGCGTCGTCGCGATCGTGCGATCGGCGACTCCCGAGGAGGCCGCGACCGCTGTCGCGACGCTCCTGGACGCCGGGCTGCGCGCGGTCGAGGTGTCGCTCGTCACCCCCGGGGCGCTCGACGTCGTCCGCGACGCGGCAGCGCATGCGCCGCAGGATGCCGTCATCGGCGTCGGCACGGTGCTGACTGTGGCGCAGGCCAAGGCGTCGGCGGATGCCGGAGCCCGCTTCATCGTCTCGCCGGCGTTCGACCGGGGCGTCGTCGCGGAGGCCGCCGCCCTCGGGATGCTCGTCCTGCCCGGAGTCGCGACACCGACCGAGGCGGTGGAGGCCGTCGCCGCCGGTGCACCGGCGGTCAAGCTCTTCCCGGCCAGCCTGTGGCGGCCGGACGTCCTGCGCGAGGTGCGCACCGCGCTCCCGTGGCTGCAGGTGGTGCCGACTGGGGGCGTGTCGCTGACCAGCGCACCGGAGTGGATCCGCGCCGGCGCCCTGGCCGTCGGGGTGGGCTCGACCCTCACCCGTGCCGAGAACCCCGGCGTCACCGCCCGCGCCCTGCTGGACGCCATCGCCGCGGCGCGGGCCGCCGGAACCTCCTGATGCGGGTCGCCGGCGCCGGTCTCGCGGCGACCGTCGATCCGCGGCGCGGGGCGAAGATCACCTCACTGATCGACGTGGCGGGCACGGAGTGGCTCTCGCAGGGGGCAGCGGATGCCTCGACCGGGCCGGGGCTGCCCTTCGTCGAGGCCGAGATGCGGGGCTGGGACGAATGCGCCCCCACGATCAACGCGTGCGTCGTGGACGGGCGCGCCCTCCCCGATCACGGCGACCTGTGGGACCTCGAGTTCGAGGCGGACGGCGACCGCGTGAGCGCGACCGGCACCTCCGTGCCCTACCGGTTCGAACGACGCATCTCCGCCACGGCGACCGGGCTGCGGCTCGACTACTCGGCTGAGGCGCTCGGGTCCGCCCTCCCGTTTCTCTGGGCCGCGCATCCGCAGTTCGCGGCACCGCCGGGAACGCGCGTCGAGCTGCCTTCGTCCGTCGAGGAGGTCGTGGATGTGATGGACGCCGCAACGCCCCGCCAGCCGTGGACGCCGGCCCTCGCGAGCATCGACACCGTGCCGGAGGGCGGATGCCGCAAGGTCTATGTCGCGCCGGAGACCCGAGTGGAGCGGGCCCGCCTGGTGCGCCCGGACGGGTCGACCCTCGACATCCGCTGGTCGCCGGAGTGCCCGTACCTCGGAATCTGGTTCGACGCCGGGGCCTACAGTGCAGTGCCCGTGATCGCACTGGAGCCGGCGACCGCGTACTACGACTCGCTGGAGCTGGCGGTGCGGCTCCAGCGTGCACCCGTGCTCGAGCCCGGCGTGCCGCTGACCTGGTGGGTCGAGCTGGAGGCGCACCCCGCCGGTTGAGGCCGCGGTGTCAGCCGCGCGCCCGCCGGAGCGCTTCGCGCAGGCTCGTGGCCTCGGCGAGGAGGGCCGCGGCCTCCTCCGCCGACCGGCCGGCCTCGAGCATCAGAATCGCGGTCTTCGCCGACCCGCCCGCGTCTTCCAGCGTCCGGGCCGCGCGCTCAGGCGTGGCCCCGGTGACCTGCTCGACCACGCGCCGGGCGCGATCGCGCAGCTTCTCGTTCGATGCCTGCACGTCGACCATGAGGTTGCCGTAGGTCTTGCCCAGCCGCACCATGACGATCGTCGAGATCATGTTCAGCACGAGCTTCTGCGCCGTCCCCGACCGCAGCCGAGTCGAGCCTGCGATGAACTCCGGGCCGATGACGGTCTCGATCGCATGGTCGGCGACCTGGCCGATCCGCGAGCCGGGGTTGCACGCCAGCGCGACGGTGAGCGCACCCTCCGCACGTGCGAATTCGAGCGCGCCCACCACATACGGCGTCCGCCCGGAGGCGGAGATGCCGACCACGGAGTCGGCACTCGTCAGGCCGAGCTCGGCGAGATCGACCGCACCGGCGGCCGCGTCATCCTCCGCCCCATCGATCTCGTCCCGGATCGCCGCGTCGCCGCCTGCGGTGATCGCGACCACCAGCCCCGGCGCCGTGTTGAACGTCGGTGCGCACTCGCTCGCGTCGACGATCCCGAGCCGGCCAGGCGTACCCGCCCCCACGTAGACGAGTCGGCCGCCCGCGCGCATGCGGTCGGCGATCGCGTCGATCGCGGCCGAGATCTCCGGGAGCGCCGCAGCCACCGCAGCAGGGACATCGTGGTCCAGCCCGTTCATGAGTGCCGCGATCTGGTCGGTGGGCAGCGTGTCCAGGTCGATCAGCTCGGGGCGTCCCGATTCCGTGGTCAGGCCGGCGAGCTCGCTCGCGAGGGCGTGGTCGCCGAAGTCAGCTGGTGGAGTCACGGAGGACGTTCCTTTCGTGGAGAAGATCGAGCCGCTGGGCGAGCAGCACCGCGCCGTCGAGCGCCGACCCGGCCGGCCGCCGAGGCGCGAGCCCCAGCGCCGTGAGCCGAGCGACGAGCAGGGCGAGGAAGGACGGATGCTGCGCCAGGCCGCCGACGACGCTCACCGCACCGCCGGCCGGCGCCACGGACGCGGCAGTGCGCGCGAGGCGGCGCACGGCCCGGTCGACGATTCGCCCGGCCACTCGGTCGCCCTCGAAGGCGCGGGTCAGGACGACGGGCGCGAAGCCCGCCAACGAACGGGCGACATCCGTGCCGGAGGCCACCGCGCGAGGAAGATTCACCAGGTCGGACGCGATACCGCGCGCGTCGTCCTCGAGCAGGGTGCTCGGGCCACGACCGTCGGCGCTGCGCACTGCGGCGATGAGCCCCGTCTGCCCGAGCCAGCGGCCGCTGCCCTCATCGCCGAGCCAGGGGCCCCACCCGTCGGAGCGGGTCCAGGAGCCGTCCGGGTCCACGCGGCCCGCCACCGCTCCGGTGCCCGCGACGAGGATCGTGCCGGCTCCGCCGGCGAACGCGCCGATGTGCGCGGTGACCACATCGCTCGTGATCGCGGTATCCCAGCCCCATCGCTCGCGCACGAGCGCGGCCAGGCGCCGGATGCCGGCGTCGTCGCCGTCGGCACCTGCCGCCCCGATTCCCAGCACGCCCACCCCGGCGAGCCGGCCGGGATCGGCATCCGCCAGCACCTTCGCGATGGCCTCGAATGCGCGCTCACTGCCGAGGTGGGAGCCGAAGCCGGGCGCGCCCGGGCCGGACAGCTCGCTCTGCGAGCCGCCGGCGACGATGCGCACCCGGCAGGTGGTCTTGCCGAGGTCGACCGCGACGACTCCAGCCGGATCGCTAACTCTTCACCGACCCGGCGAGCACGCCGCGCACCAGCAGCCTCGATGACGCGATGAAGACGATCAGGATCGGGATCGCGACGATCAATCCGGCGAGCGCGATCTCCGGCTGACGGATGGGCAGGATGCTGGCGCCGATGCCGGGGTTCAGCGCCGGCGTCGCACTGAACAGCACCCCGAGCCCCACCGGAAGTGTCAGCAGCTCACCCGAGTTCACCATGACGTAGGGGAGGAAGTAGTTCACCCAGGTCGCCGTGAAGCTGAAGAACGCGAGCATGCCGAGCAGCCCCTTCGACAGCGGGAGCGCCACGCGCCAGAAGGTGCCGAACTCCCCCGATCCATCGATGCGCGCGGCCTCGTACAGCTCCTTGGGAATCGACGTCGAGAAGTAGATGTACGCGAGGAACACGCCGAACGGATAGAACGAGCTCGTCAAGATGATCGCCCACGGCGTGTTGTAGATCCGGAGCGCGTTGACCTCGATGAACAGCGGCAGCACGAGCGCGACCGGCGGCACGATCATCGCGACGAGGGTCGTGATCAGCAGGGACCGGCGGAATGGGATCGGGGTGGCGGCCAGGGCGTAGCCCGCGAGGATCGCCGTCGCGCACGAGAACAGGACGATCAGCGCGGTGTACCAGACCGAGTTCCAGACCCAGGTCAAGAGTCGGCCGTCCTGGAACAGCATGAGGTTGTTCCAGGCGATGGCGTAC
>NZ_JBFUFC010000073.1:0-17408 GCF_056403635.1 Microbacterium sp. P2_F9
GGTATCTGTTGAGCGAAGGAGCCCACGCGACCGGGGCCTCTGATCGCAGGCGCTGATACGTCGGATAGGGGTCTACTACGAGCTGCCCCGGATCGACCCAGTCAACCGTCGGCGGCGCCGCCAATGTCTTCGTCACGCTCAAACTCCTTCGTGTGAGGCCTGCGCTTCCAGTATCGAATCGAAGGCTTCACACGTAAAATGCTTTTATATTTAGAACCTCCCAATCTGAAGTGAGAAGAAGGATGCCGGACTTCACGCTGCGTCAGCTCGAGTACTTCCGCGCCATCGCCGAGCACGGGACGATCCACGCGGCCGCCGAACGGCTGTTCGTGACCCCGACCGCGACCGCGAACGGGTTGACCGAGCTCGAGCGCGTCCTCGGGGTTCAGCTGTGCGTGCGCAGGAAGGGACAGGGTGTTGTGCTCACACCCGCCGGAGCGGCCGTGCTCACCGAGGGCCGTTCGCTGCTGCGCTTCGCAGACGAGCTGCAGCGACACGCCGGGTCACGCGGCGGAGAGCTCGAAGGCCCGCTGAGCATCGGCTGCTACTCGACCCTCGCCCCGACAATCCTCCCTGCGCTCCTCGAGGAGTACGGCGAGAGTCACCCCCGCGTCGATGTCACGTTCGTCGACGGAACGATGGACGAGCTGCACCCTCTCCTCGAACGTGGAGCGCTCGACGTGATCATCACGTATCGCATCAACCTCCCCCTCGGTCTCGAGGAGGCACTGCTGTTCGAGACCGCCGTTCACGTCCTGCTCAGCGCCGACCATGCGCTTGCACACGAGAAGACGGTGTCGCTGCACCAACTCGAAGACGAGCCGCTGATCATGCTCGACCTGCCGCCGAGCGGCCGGCACACGCTGGACATGCTCCAACGCTCTGGTGTGCGCCCGAACGTGCGCCACCGCACCTCGAACTTCGAGCTCGTTCGTTCCATGGTGGGGCGAGGACTCGGATACAGCCTGCTGGTGCAGACGCCCCACATCGATCACAGCTACGAGGGCCGCCGAGTCGTTGCCAAGCCGATCTCTCCAGAGTTCTCCGCGGAGGCTGTTGTCATGGTCTGGCCCGCTGCGATGACGTTGACCGAACGCGCTCGCGCCTTGGTGACGCTGGCGACCGCGACCGTCGGCGCGCGCCAATGGGTGCCCGGCGGCGAAGCCGCCGGGCACCCATGAATCACCGGTGGGGGGGCGCCACGGGCCGTGGGCGCCCGCACCTCACGCCTTGGACCGACCGTAGATCGGGCTGACCGCCTGTTCGGCTTCGTGGTCGGGACCGAGGGGAATGCCCGACCGGTCGCGGAGGAGGAGCGTTCCGGTAAGCCCCACGAGCGTCATGCCCACCAGGTACCAGGTCACGGAGATCGTCGATCCCGTCGCCTGAACGAGAGCGGTCGCGATCAGGGGAGCGAACGCGCCTCCCAGGATGGCGCCGAGGGCGTACGCGATCGACACACCGGAGAAGCGGACGGAGGCCGGGAACAGCTCTGCGTAGAGCACCGAGATCGGCCCGTAAGTGACGCCGATGCCCACTGAGAGGATCACCAGGGCAAGCAGGATGAGCCAGATGTTTCCGGTGTTCACGAGCGGGAACAGTGCGATGACGCCGACCAGCTGCGCGACCCATCCCATGATGAACGTGCGGCGGCGACCGATCTTGTCGCTGACCCATCCGCCGAACAGCGTCGTGATGAGCCAGGCGACCGAGGCTCCCGTCACAGCCCAGAGCACCGGTCCGCGGTCCAGCCCGACCGGACCCTCGGGGTTGGTCGTGTAGTTCTGGATGTACCCGCCCGTTGTCATGTACCCGGCGGCGTTCGAGCCGGCGAAGACCATCGCTGCGACCAGCACGAGGAGGGCGTGCTTGCGGAAGAGCTGGATGATCGGCATCCGGGTCTTCTCCTTGCGCTCGGCGATCTCTACGAACACCGGGCTTTCTTCGACGCGGCGACGAATGTAGTAGCCGACGACGATGAGGACGACGCTGAAGAGGAACGGGATGCGCCAGCCCCACGCGAGGAAGGCGTCACCCGGTGCGACGAGCGACATGATCGCCATCATGCTCGAGGCCAGCAGCAGGCCGAGGGGCACACCGATCTGCGGCGACGCGCCGAACAGCCCACGCTTCGGCCCGGGCGCGTGCTCCACCGCCATCAGAGCGGCACCACCCCACTCGCCGCCCGCCGAAATCCCCTGCACGATGCGGAGCAGGATGAGCAGGACGGGCGCCCAGACCCCGATCGCCTCGTAGGTGGGCAGGAGGCCGATCAGCGCCGTCGCGAGACCCATCAGGATCAGCGTGAGCATCAGCACGACCTTGCGGCCGTACTTGTCGCCGAAGTGCCCCGCGAGGAACGCCCCGAGCGGGCGGAACAGGAAGCTGATGCCCACGGTGGCGAACGACAGCAGGACGCTGTTCGGACCCAGGCCCGCGAAGAAGAGCTGTCCGAAGACGAGACCCGCAGCGGCGGCGTAGATGAAGAAGTCGTACCACTCGACTGTGGTGCCGACGACGGTCGCGAAGACCACGCGTCGACGATCAGAGTGTGCTGCGATCGTGCCCGTGGGCGTGAAGCCCTCGGATCGTGATGACTGCGTGTGTGAGGTGCTCATGAGAATTGCCGGCTCCTGTGCGGGTTGGACGTCACTGTCACTGCGGGCGGAATCTCCATGGCTGGAGATCGTTGTTGCCCGACGCGAAGTCATCATATACGATTTCAAATACGACGCAAGGGCGAGGGAGCTCATGATCACCGAGAACGACACGAAGGCGGCAGCGGATCCGCGATTCGCGGCCCTGCCCTGCCGCCCGGGAAAGATCATCGCGATCCACCTCAGCTATGCGTCGCGAGCGGATCAGCGCGGACGCCGCCCGGATGCGCCGAGCTACTTCTTCAAGCCGTCGAGCTCGGTCGCGGCATCCGGTGGATCCATCGAACGACCCGCGGGCACCGAGCTGCTCGCGTTCGAGGGCGAGATCGCGCTCGTGATCGGAACGGCCGCTCGACACGTCACCCTCGAGGGCGCGTGGGCGCATGTCGGCTGGGTCACCGCAGCCAACGACTTCGGGCTCTACGACCTCCGCGCGAACGACAAGGGATCGAACGTGCGATCCAAAGGCGGCGACGGATTCACCCCGATCGGGCCCACCCTGCTGGATGCCGGGGCTATCGAGCCCGACGGACTGCGGCTGCGAACCTGGGTCAACGGGACCCTCGCGCAGGACGACACCACGGCGGGGCTCATCTTTCCGCTCGCGCAGCTCGTCGCAGATCTGTCGCAGCACTTCACGCTCGAGCCCGGCGATGTGATCCTCACCGGCACACCGGCGGGCTCATCCGTCGTCGTGCCCGGCGACGTCGTCGAGGTCGAGGTTGATGCTCCCGGGCGCGGGCTCACCTCCGGCCGACTCATCACCACGGTGACGCAGGGCGCGGCGGCCTTCGATCCGGCGCTGGGATCGCTTCCCGCCGTCGATGACCTCCAGCGCGCCGAAGCGTGGGGCCGATCCGCGGTCGCTGAGCCCGCATCGGTCGCTGAGCCTGTCGAAGCGTCCGATGCCGCCGCAAGCCCTTCGACAAGCTCAGGGACCGGCTCCGCTCTGACCCCCGAACTCCGCGAGAAGCTGCTGCGCACACCCGTCGCGGGCCTCAGCGCGCAGCTGCGCAGACGCGGGCTCAACAACGTCACGATCGACGGCGTCCGGCCCATGCACGCGGGCACAAAGATCGTCGGCACCGCCAAGACCCTGCGCTTCGTCCCCGCTCGCGAGGACCTCTTCGCATCGCACGGCGGCGGCTACAACGCACAGAAGCGCGCATTCGACACCGTCGGCGAGGGCGAGATCATCGTGATCGAGGCGCGCGGCGAGACCGGCTCGGGGACGCTCGGCGACATCCTCGCCCTCCGCGCCCAGGCGCGCGGCGCCGCCGGCATCATCACCGACGGCGGCGTCCGCGACTACGACACGGTGGCCGGGATCGGCATCCCGATCTTCTCGAACGGAGCGCACCCGGCCGTCCTCGGACGCAAGCATGTGCCGTGGGATCTCGACCTGACGATCGGATGCGGCGGCACGACCGTGCAGCCGGGGGACATCATCGTGGGGGACGCGGACGGCGTGATCGTGATCCCGCCCGCACTCGTCGGCGAGGTCGTGGATGCGGCCCTCGCGCAGGAGGACGAGGACGCCTTCGTGGCCACGCAGGTCGCGGCGGGTCATCCCGTCGAGGGACTGTTCCCGATGAACGCCGAGTGGAAGGCACGGTACGACGCATGGCGCCGGAGCAAGTGACGCCCCTTCGACAAGCTCAGGAACCGGAGGTCTCGCAGAGCAAGTCGCAGCGGGCCTACCACTGGATCAAGGGACGGATCGCGAACCAGGACTTCACCCCGGGGTACCGCCTCGTGCTGGGCTCGATCGCGAACGAGCTCGACATGAGCGTCGTGCCCGTCCGCGAGGCCATCCGCCAGCTCGAGGCCGAGGGACTCGTGACCTTCGAGCGCAACGTCGGCGCCCATGTGTCGATGGTGGATGACTCGCAGTACCGGTTCAGCATGCAGGCGCTCAGCTTCCTCGAGGGGACTGCCACCGCACTGGCCGCTCGCCGTCTGTCCGCCGACGACCTCCGCCGCGCCCGGGCGGTCAACGAGCTCATGGTCGAGACACTCGACCACTTCGACCCGCGCTCGTTCACGGCGCTGAACCAGGAGTTCCACGCGATCCTGTTCGCGCGGTGCGCGAACCCGCGCATGCTCGAGCTCGTCAACGCCGAGTGGTCGAGGCTCGGTCACCTGCGCGACTCGACCTTCAGCTTCGTACCAGGGCGTGCCGCGGAGTCGGTGCGCGAGCACGAGGCCATCCTGGCGCTGATCGAGCGGGGCGCCGCCCTGAGCGAGATCGAGATGGCCGCCCGCCGTCACCGGTCCGCGACGCTCGACGCGTACCTGACCCACGAACACCCCGACGAGGCCCTTGGCCTCCCCGCCGTCTGACCAGACCCAACCCGAGGAATCTCATGACAGACATCGCCACGGGCATCGCAGCCGGAGCGCCGAACCGCGCCGCGGCTGCCGAGCGTCACGTCCCCGCCGACCTGCCCACGCGCATCCAGCACTACATCGACGGCGAGTTCGTCGACTCGGTCGACGGCGACACGTTCGACGTGCTCGACCCCGTCTCGAACGAGGTCTACCTGCAGGCTGCGGCCGGCAAGAAGGCCGACATCGACAGGGCTGTCGCCGCCGCGCGTCGCGCCTTCACCGAGGGCCCGTGGCCGCGGATGCTGCCCCGCGATCGTTCGCGGGTGCTGCATCGCATCGCCGACATCGTCGAGTCGCAGGATGCCCGGCTCGCCGAGCTGGAGTCGTTCGACTCAGGCCTGCCGATCACGCAGGCGCTCGGCCAGGCGCGGCGGGCGGCGGAGAACTTCCGGTTCTTCGCCGACCTGATCGTGGCGCAGGCCGACGACACCTACAAGGTGCCCGGCCGTCAGATCAACTACGTGAACCGCAAGCCGATCGGGGTCGCCGGGCTCATCACCCCGTGGAACACCCCATTCATGCTGGAGTCGTGGAAGCTCGGCCCCGCGCTCGCGACAGGCAACACGGTGGTGCTGAAGCCGGCCGAGTTCACGCCGCTGTCGGCGTCCCTGTGGGCGGGCATCTTCGAGGAGGCGGGGCTGCCGAAGGGCGTCTTCAACCTCGTGAACGGGCTCGGTGAGGATGCCGGCGACGCGCTGGTGAAGCATCCCGATGTCCCGCTCATCTCCTTCACCGGCGAGAGCAGCACCGGCAAGCTGATCTTCGGCAACGCCGCACCGTTCCTGAAGGGCCTCTCGATGGAGCTCGGCGGCAAGTCCCCCGCGATCGTCTTCGCCGATGCCGACCTGGAGGCGGCGATCGACGCGACGATCTTCGGCGTGTTCTCGCTCAACGGCGAGCGCTGCACAGCGGGGTCGCGCATCCTCGTGCAGCGCGAGATCTACGACGAGTTCGTCGAGCGCTACGCGGCCCAGGCCAAGCGAGTGAAGGTCGGCTACCCGCACGACCCGGCGACCGAGGTGGGCGCGCTCGTGCACCCCGAGCACTACGACAAGGTGATGAGCTACGTCGAGATCGGCAAGACCGAGGGGCGCCTGGTCGCCGGCGGCGGCCGTCCCGAAGGTTTCGACACCGGCAACTTCGTCGCCCCGACCGTGTTCGCCGATGTGGCACCCGACGCGCGGATCTTCCAGGAGGAGATCTTCGGCCCCGTCGTCGCCATCACCCCGTTCGACACCGACGAGGAAGCCCTCACCCTCGCGAACGACACGAAGTACGGGCTCGCCGCCTACATCTGGACCAACGACCTGAAGCGCGCGCACAACTTCGCGCAGGCCGTCGAAGCCGGCATGGTGTGGCTCAACTCGAACAACGTGCGCGACCTCCGCACCCCGTTCGGCGGGGTCAAGGCCTCCGGCCTCGGCCACGAGGGCGGGTATCGCTCGATCGACTTCTACACCGACCAGCAGGCCGTGCACATCACCCTCGGCGCTGCCCACAACCCCACCTTCGGCAAGCAAGGACGCTGACTGATATGACCACCGACAAGACCCTCACCTCCTCCGGCTTCTACGTCTCCCAGGAGGCGCCGATCCACTCCGACAACCCGGTGCCCACACCGCAGGCCTCTCCCCCCGACATCCTGCGCTGCGCCTACATGGAGCTCATCGTCACCGATCTCGCGGCATCCCGCGTCTTCTACGTCGACGTCCTGGGCCTCTACGTCACCGAGGAAGACGAGCACGCGATCTACCTCCGTTCGACCGAGGAGTTCATCCACCACAACCTGGTCCTGCGCCAGGGTCCGATCGCCGCCGTCGCCGCCTTCTCGTACCGCGTCCGCACCCCCGAAGACCTCGACAAGGCCGTCGCCTTCTACAAGGAGCTCGGATGCCGCGTCGAGCGTCGCGCGGAGGGATTCGTGAACGGCATCGGCGACTCGGTGCGGGTCACCGACCCGCTCGGGTTCCCGTACGAGTTCTTCCACCAGACCGAGCACGTCGAGCGCCTCTCCTGGCGCTACGACCTGCACACCCCCGGGGAGCTCGTCCGCCTCGACCACTTCAACCAGGTCACCCCCGACGTGCCTCGTGCGGTCAACTTCATGCAGTCCCTCGGGTTCCGGGTCACCGAGGACATCCAGGACGACGAAGGCACCGTCTACGCCGCGTGGATGCGTCGCAAGCCCACCGTGCACGACACCGCGATGACCGGCGGCGACGGCCCGCGCATGCACCACGTCGCGTTCGCCACCCACGAGAAGCACAACATCCTCGCGATCTGCGACAAGCTCGGCGCGCTCCGCCGCTCCGACGCCATCGAACGCGGCCCCGGCCGGCACGGCGTGTCGAACGCGTTCTACCTGTACCTGCGCGACCCCGACGGGCACCGCGTCGAGATCTACACGCAGGACTACTACACCGGCGACCCGGACAACCCGGTGATCACCTGGGACGTCCACGACAACCAGCGCCGCGACTGGTGGGGCAACCCGGTGGTGCCGTCCTGGTACACCGAGGCATCCCTCGTACTGGATCTCGACGGCAACCCGCAGCCGGTGGTCGCACGCACCGACACGAGCGAGATGGCCGTCACGATCGGCGCCGACGGGTTCTCCTACACCCGCCCGGACGACACCCCCGACGAGCTGCCCAGCTGGAAGCAGGGCGAATACAAGCTCGGCCACCAGCTGTGAGGGCCTGACCATGCTCGATCCTGAGACCATCGCGGCGCTCGCCGACGAACTCGCCGAGGCCGACCGCTCGCACAGCGTGATCCCGCGCATCACGGCCCGCCATCCCGAGGCGACGATCGACGACTCCTACGCGATCCAAGGGGTCTGGCGAGAGCAGAACATCGCCGCGGGGCGGCGACTCGTGGGCCGCAAGATCGGCCTCACCTCGAAGGCGATGCAGCAGGCGACCGGCATCACCGAACCCGACTACGGCGTGATGTTCGACGACACCGTCTATCGGAGCGGCGTCGAGATCCCCGTGGATCTCTTCTCGAACGTGCGCATCGAAGTCGAGCTGGCCTTCGTGCTGAAGGAACCGCTCGAAGGCCCCGACTGCAGCCTGAACGACGCGCTCCGCGCGATCGACTACGCGGTGCCCGCGCTCGAGGTGCTGAACTCGCACATCGAGCTGGAAGGCCGGACGATCGTCGACACGATCTCCGACAACGCCGCCTACGGCGCCATGGTGCTCGGCGACGTCCGCAAGCACCCCGACGAGATCGACCTGCGCTGGGTGCCCGGGGTGCTCTCGCGCAACGGCGAGATCGAAGAGACCGGCGTCGCGGCCGGCGTGCTCGGCCACCCCGCCACGGGTGTCGCGTGGCTGGCGAACAAGCTGCACCAGCACGGCGCGCGGCTGGAGGCCGGTGAGATCATCCTCGCCGGGTCGTTCACGCGCCCCGTATGGGTCTCTCACGGCGACACCATCCACTGCGACTATGGACCGATGGGAACCATCACATGCCGATTCGTCTGAGCCCGACCTTCCGGGACGCACTCGCCGCTGCCTCTCGCCCGCTCGCCGGCATCTGGGTCTGCTCCGGGTCGCCGCTCGTCGCCGAGATCTGCGCCGGCGCGGGCCTGGACTGGGTGCTGATCGACATGGAGCACGCCCCCAACGGCCTCGAGTCCGTCCTTGCCCAGCTGCACGCGGTCTCGGCCCACCCGGTGACCCCGGTCGTGCGCGTGCCGATCGGCGACGTCGTGACGATCAAGCAGGTGCTCGATCTCGGCGCGCAGAACATCCTCGTGCCGATGATCTCCTCCACCGATGCCGCCCGCGCCGCGGTCGACGCGGTCCGCTACCCGCCGCGCGGCAGCCGTGGGGTCGGATCGGCGCTCGCCCGCTCGGCCCGCTGGAACCGCGTCGAGGGCTACCTGGCCGATGCCGACGCCCACGTTTCGCTCTTCGTGCAGATCGAGACGACGGCGGGAGTGGATGCCGCGGCCGAGATCGCCGCGGTGGACGGCGTCGACGGGGTCTTCGTCGGACCCTCCGACTTGGCAGCGTCGATGGGGCTGCTCGGCGAGCAGACACACCCCGACGTCATCGCGGCGRTGCGGCGCACGTTCGACGCCGTGCGCGACACCGGCAAGCCTGTCGGCGTGAACGCGTTCGACCCGACGGTCGCGCGGGCGTACCTCGATGCCGGCGCCTCGTTCGTCCTGGTCGGCGCCGACGTCAGTCTGCTCGCCCGGGGCTCGGAGGCGCTCGCCAAGACCTTCGTCCCCGCTGTCGACGACCGCGCGGAGCCCGCTTCGTACTGAAGTCGCGCGGCGTCGTCAACCCTCGCCCGCATTCATCCGGCCATGACAGAGTGAGCCCATGAACAGGGATGTCACCTCCAGGGTCGAACTGAACGTCACCGAGCCGGCCGATCTGGTCTTCGCCGTGGCGGTGGCAGGGGGCTACACCACCGAGCGGGAGAGCTTCACGGCGACCGTCAATGGCGCCCCGATCGACGTCCACGAGGTCACGGACGCCCACGGCACGCGGCTCCACCGCATGACGAGCCCGGTCGGCGCGTTCGTCGCGGAGTACTCGGCCGCGATCGTCGGCGAGGCGACACCGCCGCCCACGTCCGAGGCGGACCTCCTGGCCTATCGTCGCCCCAGCCGCTACGCCGAATCGGATGCCCTCGCGCCCACCGCCGCCGCCGAGTTCGCCGGCATCGCCGACTCCGCCGCGCTCCTGGCCTCGGTGTCGTCCTGGGTGGGCACCCGCCTCCTCTACGTGTCGGGCTCTTCGCTGCCCACCGACGGCGCCATCCGCACCCTGCTGAGCAGGCAGGGCGTGTGCCGTGACTACTCCCACCTCGTGGTCGCACTGCTGCGGGCTCTCGGCATCCCGGCCCGCCTCGCCGCTGTCTATGCCCCGGGGCTGAGCCCGATGGATTTCCACGCGGTCGCGGAGGCATGGGTCGACGAGCGCTGGTGCGTCGTGGACGCCACGACGCTCGCGCCCCGGTCGTCGCTCGTGCGCATCGCGACGGGGAGGGATGCCGCGGACACGGCCTTCCTCAATGTGCTGTCCGGCCGGGCCGACCTGGTGAGCGTGAACGTCACCGCGGTCGCCGACGTCCTCCCGGGCGACGACCTCAACCAGCTCGTCGAGATGTCCTGACCCGGGCGCGCGACCAGATGTTGTAAACCTGTTGACACTCATGTTGTCAACTGGTTGACTCTTGGCATGGCCGAACGGATCACCGCGACACTGCACCACCTCGTGTCGACCCTCGACGCCTTTGCCGAGGACTTCCTGCAGTCCCGCCACGGCGTGTCGTTCAGCACGTTCCTGTTCGTCGCGGTCGTCGTCGACAGCGAGAGCGCCGACATCACGACTCTCGGCCGCGCCCTCGGCGTCACGAAGGCAGCCGTCAGCAAGCGCGTGCCCGGGCTCGTCGCCGACGGCTGGGTCAAGACCGCTTCCGACCCGCACCACGGCAGACGCGTGCTGGTCTCGCCGACTGCGCGCGCCGTCGAACTCGTCCGCGACGCCGGCGGCGCACTGGAGGCCGAATTCACGGTCCTGTTCGGCGATCCGCGCCTCACCGCCGAGGGTGTCGATGTCGCCGTCCTCAATCGCCAGCTCGCTCTGCTCATCACGCTCGTCGAAGAGAAAGGACCCCTCGCATGACCGGTTCCACGCCCGTGCACACTCTGATCGTCATCGGAACCCCGATCGGCGGCAGCCTCAACCACGCCCTCGCCGACGCCTACGCCGCAGCCGCTCGAGCGGGCGGGGCGGATGTCCGCGTGATCGATCTCGCGGTCGACCCGATCCCCGCCCATCCGACCTCGCGCGGCGACCTGCGGGTGCCCCGCTCCGACGCCGATGTGCCGCTCGATCCGGACGTCGCGKGATACGTCGCCGATGTCGAGTGGGCCGACCACCTCGTGTTCTTCCACCCGCAGTGGTGGGGCACCTATCCGGCCGCGCTCAAGGCCTTCATCGACCGGGTGTTCCTGTCCGGGTTCGCCTTCCGGTACCGCGACCGCTCGGCGCTGTCCGAGCGCCTCCTCGCTGGACGCACCGCGCGGATCGTCATGACGATGGACTCCCCCGGGTTCTGGAATCGACTCGTTTATCGCCGGGCCTCCGAGGCGAGCCTGAAGAACGCGACCCTCAGCTACTGCGGCGTCAAGACCATCGGCGTCAGCCGCTTCTCGGCCGTACGATTCGCGGAGGAGCCGGCCCGTGACAAGTGGCTCGCCGAAGTCGCACGTTTCGGTGCACGGGATGCCGCGGCATCCGTCTCCCGCGAACGCGACGTCGTCGCCGCATGACACACGGTTCCATGGTGCTCGCGACGGGCGCCCCGGACGTGCCACTCTGATCCCATGAAGAAGTGGATCGTCCGTTTCGGCGCCCTGTATGTGTTCAACCTCGTCGTGCTGCTCATCATCGGGCTGCTGCGAAGCGTCAACGTCGGTTGGGGCGCCCTGTGGGCGGCCGTGATCCTCACGATCGCGTCGGTGTGGGTGAAGCCCCTCATCACCAAGGCGTTCGCCAACCGGTCGGCGAAATCCGCGGGCCAGCGGGGCAAGGGCACCGAGACGCTCGTGCGCTGGGGAACGGTCTTCCTCGTCGAACTCATCGTCTGGGTGATCGTCGTGATCTTCTCCGGGGTTTCGGTCAACAACTGGTTCTGGGGCTACCTCCTGCCCCCGCTCATCTTCCTCATCGGCTGGGCGATCTACGCGGCGATCGAAGACAAGGTCGAAGCGAAGGCCGACGTGCTCTACGACCAGGCGCACGCCGGGATCACGAAGGCATCATCGACGGATGCCGCGCCCGCCGCGAACTCGCCGGCCCCGACGCAGGCGACGCGCGCCGAACTGCACGACGGTCTCACCGACGAGCAGCGGCGCATGTTCGACGACCTCGGCAAGAGCTGACGCGGGCGAACCCGCGCCTTCCCCGCCCGCTTCACCGCTCAGGCCGGCGCGTCACCAGGCCGCCGGTCTCAGAAACGCGGCCAGACGGCCTCGCTTTGCCGCTTTTGTGAGACCAGGCCTCAGCCCGCTGCGCGCTCGGCCGCTTCCACGACGTTCGTCATGAGCAGCGCCACGGTCATCGGGCCCACGCCGCCGGGATTCGGCGACAGGAAGCCCGCAACCTCGGCGACGTCGGGATGCACGTCGCCGTAGACCTTGGACTTGCCCGTCTCAGGGTCCGCTTCCCGGGTCACCCCGACGTCGAGCACGGCCGCGCCGGGCTTGACGTCCTCGGGGCGCACGATGTGCTTGACGCCCGCCGCGGCGACGATGACGTCCGCCTCCCGCAGATACCGGCCGAGATCGACGGTGCCCGTGTGGGTGAGGGTCACCGTCGCGTTGATCTCGCGGCGCGTGAGCAGCAGCCCGATCGACCGGCCGATCGTGACGCCGCGACCGACGACGACCACGTGCTTGCCCTTGAGGTCGTAGTCGTTGCGCAGCAGCAGCTCGATCACACCGCGCGGCGTACAAGGGAGCGGCGTCGTGATCGGGGAGTTGACGTTGAGCACGAGCCGGCCGAGGTTGGTCGGATGCAGGCCGTCGGCGTCCTTGGCGGGGTCGATGCGCTCGAGGATCGCGTCGGTGTCGAGGTGCTTCGGCAGCGGCAGCTGCACGATGTAGCCGTGGCAGGTGGGGTCGGCGTTGAGTTCGTCGATCAGCGCCTCGACCTCGGCCTGCGTGGCGTCGGCCGGCAGCTCGCGCTGGATCGAGTTCATGCCGATCGCCTCGGACTCGCGGTGCTTCATGCCGACGTACAGCTGCGACGCGGGGTCGGCCCCGACGAGCACGGTGGCGATGCCAGGCACGATGCCCCGCTCGTTGAGCGCGGCGACGCGCTCGCGCAGCTCGGCCTTGATGCCGGCCGCGGCGGCCTTGCCGTCCAGTCTCTGTGCGGTCATGGTCGTTCCTTCCTCATCTCGAGAAACCACATTGCCGATGAGACATCACGCAGCGCGTGGTTTCTCGATCGCGAAGTGGTTTCTCAGGCGCGAAGTGGTTTTTCGCGGGGTCGTGGGCTTGGGCGGAGTGCGACGCGCCCTACTGCTGGAGACCCGGGTAGAGCGGGAACGCGGAGGTGAGGGCGGCGACGCGCCCGCGCAGCGCCTCGACATCGGCTCCGGGCAACAGCGCGAGCGCGATGATGTCGGCGACCTCGGCGAACTCGGCGTCGCCGAATCCGCGCGTGGCGAGCGCCGGCGTGCCGATCCGCAGCCCCGACGTCACCATCGGCGGACGCGGGTCGTTCGGCACCGCGTTGCGGTTCACCGTGATGTGGATCTCGTGCAGGAGGTCCTCCGCCTGCTTGCCGTCGATCTCGGCGTGGCGGAGGTCGACGAGCACGAGGTGCACGTCGGTGCCGCCCGAGCGCACGCTGATGCCCGCGGCCGCGACATCCGGCTTCGAAAGCCGCTCCGCGATGAGGTGTGCGCCATTCAGCACGCGCTGCTGGCGCTCCTTGAACTCCGGCGTCGCGGCGAGCTTGAACGCGGTGGCCTTCGCGGCGATCACGTGCATGAGCGGGCCGCCCTGCTGGCCGGGGAAGACGGCGGTGTTGAGCTTCTTCGCGAGATCGGCGTCGTTGGTGAGGATGAAGCCCGACCGCGGTCCGCCGATGGTCTTGTGCACGGTGGACGAGACCACGTGGGCGTGCGGCACCGGCGACGGATGCAGGCCTGCGGCCACGAGGCCGGCGAAGTGCGCCATGTCCACCCAGAGCAGCGCGCCGACCTCGTCGGCGATCGCACGGAAGGCGGCGAAGTCGAGCTGACGGGGGTACGCGGACCAGCCCGCGATGATGACCTTGGGCTTGTGCTCGATCGCGAGCCGGCGCACCTCGGCCATGTCGACGAGCGACGTCTCGGGGTCGACCCCGTACGCGACGATGCTGTAGAGGCGGCCGGAGAAGTTGATCTTCATGCCGTGCGTGAGGTGGCCACCCTGGTCGAGGGACAGGCCGAGCAGGGTGTCGCCGGGGCGGGCGATGGCGTGCAGCACTGCCGCGTTCGCCGTGGCACCCGAGTGCGGCTGGACGTTCGCGAACTCGGAGCCGAACAGGGCCTTGGCCCGTTCGATGGCGAGCTCCTCGGCGACGTCGACCTCTTCGCAGCCCCCGTAGTAGCGGCGACCGGGGTAGCCCTCGGCGTACTTGTTCGTGAGCACCGAGCCCTGCGACTGCAGGATCGACACGGGCACGAAGTTCTCGGACGCGATCATCTCGAGATACCCGCGCTGTCGCTGCAGTTCGCGCTCGAGCACCTGCGCGATCTCGGGATCGACTTCGGCGAGGGGGGCGTTGAAGTACTTATCGGTCACTGGGGATCTCCTTGACGACGGCTTTGTGAGTTTCGGCCGCCCGCGGTGCGGGCTTGCCGAGTTCGGTCTCGCATCGGCCCAGGCGCGCGGTCGAATGCCGTTGTCTGTCGCTCCCCGGTGGTAACCCACCTCAACGCCAGTTGCGACTCGTCGAGCATATCGGACACCGCGCTGATAGGCTGGCCGGGCTATTTGTTAGGGCTCTTTACGTGAGATCCTTGGATGGGCCGCACCGGTGCGAGTCGCGGCCGACCAGAAGTGGAGAAGCCGTGCCGCTGCCGCCCGTCGTCCCCGCCCCCGCCTCGATCGAGGCGTCGGCCGGAGCCCCCTTCGTCCTTTACGACGGCGTGCTCGTCACGGGAGAGACGGATGCCGCGGCCGCCCTCCGCCGCCTGCTCGAGGCGCGCACGGGCCTGACCGCCGCCGGCCCCGACGAACCCGGCGCCGACACCCGGATCGACGTGCGCATCACGCCGGGCGGAGCGCCCGAGTCGTACCGCATCGCGGTGGACGCGGCATCCGTCGTCATCACCGGCGCCGATGCGGCCGGAGCGTTCTATGGCGTCCAGACGCTCGGTCAGCTGATCGCGCGCGACGGCGAGCGCTGGGTGATCCCGGCGCTCGAGATCGCCGATGTCCCCCGCTTCGCGTATCGCGGGGTGATGCTCGACGTCGCGCGCCACTTCCAGACGGTCGACACCGTCAAGGCGTACATCGACCGTGCGGCCGGCCTGAAGTTCAACACCCTGCATCTGCACCTCAGCGATGACCAGGGCTGGCGCCTCCAGCTCGACTCCCGTCCGAAGCTGACCGAGCTCGCGTCCGGCACGTCGGTCGGCGGCGATGCCGGCGGTTACTTCACCAAGGCGGACTACGCCGAGATCGTCGCGTACGCGGCCGCGCGGCACGTGACGGTGGTCCCCGAACTCGACATGCCGGGTCACACGCACGCCGTCGGCCTGGCGTACCCCGAACTCGCCGAAGCACCCGTGCTCCCCGAGCACGGCGAGCCGCACGACGCAGACCCACCCCCGCGCGCCGGCCACCCCTACGAGGGGATCGCCGTCGGCTTCTCCTCGCTGCGGATTCACGAGGAGGCGACCTACGACTTCGTCTCCGACGTGTTCGGCGAGCTGGCGGCCATGACTCCGGGGCCGTACCTCCACCTCGGCGGCGACGAGTCGCTCGGCACCGATCCCGACGACTTCGCCGAGTTCATGGCGCGTGCCACCGCGATCGTGGCAGACCTCGGCAAGATCCCGGTGACCTGGCACGAGGCCGGCGCCGCACCCGACCTCCACCCCGACACGGTCGGCCAGTACTGGGGGTTCCTGACGCCCACGAACGGCATGGACGAGAAGACCCGCGCCTTCGTCCGCCACGGCGCACAGGTGATCCTCTCCCCCGCCGATGCGATCTACCTCGACATGAAGTACGACGACACGACCTCGCTCGGCCTCGCCTGGGCGAACGGCCCCACGAGCGTCGAGCGCGCCTACTCCTGGGAGCCCTCCGTCATCATCGACGGCATCGCCGATGCCGACATCCTGGGCATCGAGGCGCCGCTGTGGAGCGAGACGATCCGCGACCTGGAAGACATCGACACGATGGCCTTCCCGCGCATCGCCGCGGCCGCGGAGGCCGCCTGGTCTCCCCCGGCCGGCTCCAGCGAACAGCGCACCTGGGCGTCCTTCCGCACGCGGGTGGGCGCCCTCGGACCGCTCTGGACGAGCCTCGGCATCCGGTTCCACGCATCGAAGGAGATCCCATGGACGACCGACTGACCACCGTCATCCACTCCGTGCGGCAGGTTCTGCCCGGCCCGCACGCCGGGGGTCGCATCATCGACGACGCGTGGGTGCGCTTCGACGGCGATCGGGTCGTCGCGACGGGGACCGGCGACGGCTGGCGGGCCACGCAGGGGACGGATGCCGCGACCATCGTCGACGGCACCGCACTGGCCGGCCCGGGAGCCCTGCTGACGCCGGGCTTCATCGATCTGCACGGGCACGGCGGCGGCGGCGCCTCGTACGACGACGGACCGGACGCCATCGAGGTCGCCCGGGCGCTGCACCGCGCGCACGGGACGACCCGCGCGGTGGTCTCGCTCGTCACCGCCCCCCTCGAAACCCTGGAGCGCCGGGTGGCGATGGTCGCGGACGTCATGGCGGACGACCCCGAGATCCTCGGCTCGCATCTCGAGGGGCCATTCCTCGACCCCGGGCACAAGGGCGCGCACGATCTCTCGCTGCTCCGCGATCCCAGCCTCGCCGCCGTCGAACGTCTGCTCGCGGCGGGGCGCGGCACGGTGCGCCAGGTGACCCTGGCACCGGAACGGCCCGGCGGGCACGACGCGATCCGCGCCATCGTGGCGGGCGGCGCGGCGGCCGCGGTCGGACATACGGATGCCGGTTTCGACGCGGCCGGGGCGGCCTTCGACGCCGGTGCGACGATCCTCACGCACGCGTTCAACGCGATGCCCCCGCTGCACCACCGGGATCCCGGACCGGTTGTGGCCGCGGCATCCGACTCCCGTGTCACCCTCGAGGTCATCGCCGACGGTGTGCACCTGCACCCGGAGATCGTGCGCCTCGCGTTCCTCATGGCGCCTGGACGCGTGGCGCTGATCACCGATGCCATGGCCGGAGCGGGCGCCGCGGATGGGCGTTATGAGTTGGGCGGGCTCGAGGTCGATGTCGTCGCCGGCATCGCCCGACTCGCCGACGGCGGGTCGATCGCCGGATCGACGCTGACCCAGGATGCGGCGCTGCGCTGCGCGGTGACCGCGGGGGTTGACCTGGTCGACGCCGTCGGCGCGCTCACCCTCGTTCCCGCCCGCGCGATCGGGCGCGAGCAGGACCTCGGCACGCTCGCGCCGGCATCGCTCGCCGATGCGGTGCTGCTGTCCGCGGACCTGCAGGTCCGCGGCGTGTGGATCGGCGGCGCAGCCGTCTGAGCGCGCGACGATCGGCGGATGCACCGTGTCGGCTGTGGCGCCAGGGACGTCCGTTGCATTCCCCAGATGCAACGGC
>NZ_JBFUFC010000074.1:0-17336 GCF_056403635.1 Microbacterium sp. P2_F9
GGCGTCACCCCCAGAAGTAGGTAGTCCGTGGATGTAGAAGCGGACCACGACCGCGACCGTGATCTCATCGCCCGCGCCGTCGCCGAGCTGGTGCGACGCACCGAGTTTCCCCTCGCATTCGGCGGCTTAGCCAACGATCAATCCGTCGAGATCACGGCGACCGCAGGCACCCGGACCCGCCACCTGCACGGGCTCATCGTCCACTCCGAGCGCGGCCTCGGCGGTCGTGCGCTCATCGAGCGACGCCCTCGCCTCGCCGTCGACTACCGCACCTCGCGCAATATCACCCACGACTACGACGGCGCCGTGCTGGGCGAGGGGATCTCGACCCTGTTCGCGATGCCGCTCGTCGTCGCAGGCACGGCGCGCGGCATCCTGTATCTGGGCGCGTGGTCGCAGTCGCCGGTCGGCGATCTCGCGTTGCAGCCCGCGCTCGCGATCGCCGAAGCCACCGGCGGGGAGCTCCGCATCCGCGACGAGGTCGCGCGCCGCGTCGCACTCGCACCTCGCCGCAGCGAGCTGCAGGGGATGGATGCCGCGGCCCGGGAAGAGCTGCGTGAGAGCTATGCGGAGCTGCGGAGCATCACCGCGTCCGTTCAGGACGCACACGTGCGGGAGCGGCTGCAGCACCTGGAGCGGCGCCTCGCGGCGCTGTCGGCGCAGGATTCCGGTGGCGCCGAAACCGATGTCACCCTCTCACCGCGCGAGACGGATGTGCTCGCCCGGGTTGCGCTGGGCGCGACGAATGCGGAAATCGCCTCGAGCCTCGCCCTGAAGGAGGCCACCGTGAAGTCGTACCTGCAGTCTGCGATGGGCAAGCTCGACGCCTCGACGCGGCACTCCGCAGTCGCGAAGGCGCGGCGTGTCGGGCTTCTCCCCTAGTCCCCGCCCGCGAGCGCTGGCTAGGGTGGCTCCATGGCTCGCAGAATCGTGCATCAGCTCGTCGACGACCTCGACGGGACAATACTCGAGGTCGGAGAGGGCGAGACGGTGCATTTCTCGCTCGACGGCGTCGCGTACGAGATCGACCTGACCGACGACAATGCCGCGGCGCTCCGCGCCGCGCTTTCTCCCTATCGCGACGCGGCCCGGTCGATCTCCGGGGCACGCGCCACCGCGTCCAGGGGTGGATCGGCTGGTGCCCGCCAGCAACGTCGCAGTGGTCAGCGCGACTTCGGACCGGTGCGCAAGTGGGCCAGGGACAACGGCTATCAGGTCTCAGAGCGCGGCCGGGTTCCGGCGTCCGTCATCGACGCGTACGAGGCGGCGCACTAGCCGCACGACGCCCCAGGGCGTCAGCTGACCGGCTTGGTGGCGACCAAGTCCGGCTCGACGGGCGAATCCGCCTCATCGGCAGCGCGCTTCGCATCGATGGCCGCGTCGTCGGCCGCTTCCTGCAGCGCTGACTTCGCGCGCAGCGGCGGGGTCTTGAAGAAGAGCGACAGGATGAAGGCGACGAGCACGACCCACAGCGCGACGCGGTAGACCGTCACCGCAGATGCGTTGAATGCGACCAGGATCGGCTTGGTCAGCTCGGCGGCCGCGCCGGTGAGGAACGAGGTGTCGTCGAGGGCGTCCCCGCCGACAGCCGAATCGTCGCCGGAGCCGTTGAACTGGTCGAGGAGAGTCGGCACGAGCGCCGCCACGAAGTCCTCGCGCGCCGCGTCGTCCGAGAAGTCCAGGGTCACGGTGCCGTCGTCCGCGATGCTCGCGACCGGGATCTCGGTCTCGATCTGCGTGGCCGCCGCCTGCTGGGCCTGCGCGATCGCGGCAGCCTCCGCCGCCGGCTGGGCCGACGCCGGGATCTCGCCGGCCGCGACCTTGTCTGCCACGGCCTTGGTGGCGGCATCCGATGCGGCCGTGAGGCCGCCCTCGATCTTCGTCGTCGTCGCGTCCGTCACCTGCGTCACGATCGGGCCGTAGATCTGATCCATGATCTCGGCATTCTCCGGCGCCGATGAGACGGACGGGTCGAAGGCGGCATCCAGTGCGTCGGTGAGGGTCTCCTCGTCGGCGAACGAGGCCTGGATGTTCGTCGGCATCGAGGCGAACAGGAGCGAGAGGAGCACCGCCGTGCCGAGGGTTCCACCGATCTGGCGGAAGAACGTGGACGCGCTCGTGGCAACACCCATGTCGCGCAGGCCGACCGAGTTCTGGCTGGCGATCGTGAGGGTCTGCATGAGCTGGCCGAGGCCGAGCCCGATGAAGAGCATCGCCCCCGCGATGAACCAGTAAGACCGGTCGTACTGCAGGAAGGTCAGCCAGAAGAAACCGAACGACAGGCAGAGGGTCCCGATGATGGGGAACATCCGGTAGCGGCCGGTGCGCGCGATGATCTGGCCGCTGAGGATCGAGGCGGTCATCATGCCGACGATCATCGGCAGCATCTGCAGGCCGCTCTGGGTCGGCGTGGACCCGAGCACCAGCTGCAGGTACAGCGGGATCGTCAGCATCGCGCCGAACATGCCGAAGCCGACGAGCACGCCGATCACGGTCGCCATCGAGAAGGTCGACGAGCGGAAGAGCTTCAGCGGGATGAGCGCATCATCCTTCATCACGGATTCGACGATCACGAACGCGATCACGCCGATGACGCCGATGACGTAGCAGGCGATCGAGAGCGGCGAGCCCCAGCCCCACACCCGGCCCTGCTCGGCGACAAGGAGGAGCGGCACGAGCGCCATGATGACGAAGGTGGCGCCCCACCAGTCGATGCGGACCGATTCGCGCGGATGCCGCGGGAGGTGCAGGAAGCGGAGGACGATCGCGAGCGCGAACAGCCCGATCGGCACGTTGATGAGGAAGACCCAGCGCCAGCCGGCGATCCCGAGGATCTCGTCGGCGCCGGCGAAGAGTCCGCCGATGAGCGGCCCGAGCAGGCTCGAGACGCCGAATACCGCGAGGAAGTAGCCCTGATATCTGGCCCGCTCGCGAGGGGCGAGCATGTCGCCCATGATGGCCAGCGGCATCGACATCAGGCCGCCGGCACCCAATCCCTGGATGGCGCGGAAGACAGCGAGTTCGGTCATCGAAGTCGAGAAGCTGGCAAGGATCGACCCGATGATGAAGATGACGATCGCGAAGATGAACAGCGGTCGACGGCCGAAGATGTCGGAGAGCTTGCCGTAGATCGGCGTCGAGATCGTCGAGACGATCAGGTACGACGTCGTCACCCACGCCTGCATGCTGAGCCCGTTGAGGTCGTCGCCGATCGTGCGGATCGCCGTGCCGACGACGGTCTGATCGAGGGCCGAGAGGAACATGCCGGCCATCAGCCCGAACATGACGAACAGGATCATCCGGTGGGTCATCACCGGTGCGGCCCCGGTGGGCCCGGTCTGCGGCTTCGCTGCGACGTCTGACATGGAGTCCTCGATGAGTTCGGGTAACGATGGCGACTCCGGCGTCGTCAGTCTTCAGTCACAGCCTAAAGGCGCGGCCGGACGTCGGGCGCGGTGGATCCGCTGTCGGCGAACCCGGCCTGGGCTGCTCGGCGCAGTGCTGAGATGGTGGCATGGATGAGGAAGAGGCGCTGGACGCATACTCCTCCGCGGTGGTGCGGATCGCCGAGACGCTGCYGCCGTCGGTCGCGGCCGTGTCGGTGCGCTCCGCGCGCGGAGCGAGTGCGGGAAGCGCCTCGGTGATCTCCACGGACTCCCACCTGCTGACGAGTGCGCACGTCGTGGCCGGCGCGGATCGGGCCGAGGTGGCCTTCTCGGACGGCTCCGTGCTGGCGGCCCGCGTGGTCGGCAGCGATCCGCTCTCCGATCTCGCCGTGCTTCGCGCCGACGGGAGCACGCCACCACCGGTTCCGCTCGGGGACGCGTCGAAGCTGCGCGTCGGGCAGCTCGTAGTCGCGCTCGGCAATCCCATGGGGATGGCGGGCAGCGTCACCGCGGGGATCGTCTCAGCTCTCGGGCGGTCCCTCCCCACGCAGTCCGGGCGCGTGGTCGACGAGGTGATCCAGACGGATGCCTCGCTCAACCCTGGCAGCAGCGGCGGGGTGCTCGCTGACAGCGCGGGACGCATGGTCGGCGTGAACACGGCGGTCGCCGGGGTGGGCCTCGGGCTCGCCGTGCCGATCAACGTCACGACCCAGGAGATCATCCGGACACTGATGACCAGCGGTCGCGTCCGGCGTGCATGGCTCGGCGTCGCCGGTGCTCAGATCACCTTGAGTACCGAACTGGCCGCGCGGGTCGGATCGCGCACCGGGATGCAGGTCGCCGCCGTGGTGCCGGGCAGTCCGGCAGCCACCGCCGGCGCGCGCCGCGGAGACATCGTGATCAGCGTCGACAATGTGCATGTCACGAGCCCCACCGGCCTGCAGCGGCTCATGGTCGAGCACGCGATCGGGCGGCGGATCGAGCTGACGGTGTGGCGCAACGGCGCGCTGGTGGACGTCGTGGTGGAGCCTGAGGAGCTGCGCGTCGGCTGATTCAGCCCCCGTCAGCCGTCGTAGGTGTCGGTCCAGGACGCGATGTCGACTCCATGGTTGTCGGGCGACGCGAGCGACCACCACGCGGGAGCGTGCGAACCGTCGGCGAGCCTGCCTCCGGCCGCGATCGCGGCATCCACCCGTGCTCGGGCCCGGTCGGCTGGTACGAAGACATCGAAGTGGGTCCGGCCTCGCGCTGGTGAGTCCCCGGTGATCGGGTTGAACGCGAGCTGCGGCCCGCAGCGCAGCGGATCGACGGCGTCCGTCTCTCCGAGCGCCTCGTAGCCCAAGGCGGCCATGAAGAACGGCCTCGCGTCGGCCCGGGAGTGCTGGGCGACGTAGATGCCGATCGACTGCGCGCGCGACGGATCGGGCGTCAGCCGCAGCTCCGCGGCGGCCCGGGACACGACGGCAGCGAACTCGGCGGCGGCCGCGGGGATGCCCTCCTCGCTGCGGTTGGGGACGCGCACGATGACTGCCTCGGGACGTACGTCGACGTCGGGCAGGATGCCGAAGCGCTCGGCAGCCCCCACGATCGGAGCGATGAGGCTCGCGGCGTGGGAGAGGGAGGTCGCGGTGAAGACGGTCTGCGGACCGGTGCCGGTGACACGCCAGTCGGAGACGTCCGGCGCCCGGTGGAATTCGGCCGGGGAGATCCACCCCGATCCGCTCGTCGATTCGCCCATCGAAACTCCCTCGCAAGCCGGCGGAGTCCTACGCCCTCCAGGACCGATGACCGCACGCGGACCCCACGGTACTCGGAGGCCGCGGCACACGCATCCAGCCCAGCTCCGCGCGTGACCTCAGTTCAGCCCGATGTGCTCGCCGGGATGCCCGTTGGGGATGCGCCGGGGGGACGGAAGGCCGGCGAATATGGTCACGACGACCCTCGCGTGCCGCTAGTACGCTCGGGCGCGCTCAGCGGGCCAGGGCTCCGCGTCCACAGCGCTGTGCCGATGGGCTTCGGGGTGCCTTCACAGGCGGCATAATCTTTGAGACAACCGAACAGGCAGTGAGGAGATTGGGATGCCGTTTCGGAACCTGGAGACTCTCGAGTCGTGGCTCGACGAGTTCCGCGAGCTCGGGTACCCGCTGTCGGGGGCGCTGAAGGTGATCGTGCAAGACGGCGCCGGTGGCGCCGACACTGGACTGGTGGGTTTCCGCCTTACCAATGCGGCGACGTTCGTGTCCATCGAGCCGGCCGGCGCCGATGCCGCGTCATGGGTGGCGACGATGGAACCTCGTGAGACCGAAGAAGTGCTCGACTCCGCCGCCTTGCTCAGCCTGTCCGGCGAGTTGGCGACACTCTCCGCGCTATGCACGTTCCTGCAGGCGAAGTCACAGTCCTACATCGGCAGCCGCCGAGCCTGATCTCCCGCTCAGCGGCTGGTACTGACGGCGGCGGTCAGATCGTTCAAGATCGCCGCCAACTCGTCGGTCAGGGTGGGATCGATCCCTCCGGCGGCCGTGTCGAACTCGTCGTCGAACCTGCTCAACGCCGACCACGGCTCAACCGCGGTGTCGATAGTCGCCGTGATGCGGTTCACTCGTCGATCGACCGTGTCGATATCACGCCGCACGGCACCCCGGTCCACCAGGCGATCGATCAGGGTCGTTATGCCGGCCGACGTGATGCCGAGATAGTCGCGCAGGGTCGTGGGGCGTGTCCCTGGGTTATCCACGATGAACATCAGCGCCTTCGCGTCCATTTCATTGATGTTCAAGCTGCGCCGGGCCGCGATCAGCGCCGCGTTGCGGGCGTCGAGATACACCCGGAGCGCCCGACCCAGAGTCGCCGACGATGAAGCATCTGCCATGCCCTCAACCTCCCCTTACTTGTCGATCCCCTTGGATAGCTTAGCAACTTTAGCTAAGCAATCTGATGTTTAGATTTCTTAGTTAGAAAAGCTAGGTATCTGCTATGGTCGAGGTGTCCCGTCGAGGTAGGCGACGACATCCGAACAGAAGGGAGCTGACATGAACAGCAGCTCTGGAGGATCTCTCCGATCCCGACCCCGCCGCCGTGCCACGTTCGTGCCCCGGCCCACGATCCTGCACAAGATCTGGAGCGCCATCGCGTTCCCGATCTCGTCCGCCAGCTGAGCCCCGAGATCATGGGACAGCTCTTCTACGGCAATGCCGAACCGATCATCATCCCCGACCGGCAGCTTGCGTACCTCAAGATCATCGCGACAACCAAGCTCCGGAGAAGCGAGTGCTTCACCGTCAGCTGGCAACACGTCGACGACTCCCCCGGCGCGCGCACCACCATCTGGCTCCAGCCCGCCATCCCGCTGCGGTTCGTTTTCGATCAGGCCGCCCCCGAAGAACTCAGCAGCGTCCACCTGCGGGAGCTCGCCGAGCGTGCGAACTCCGCGGCCGGCCTGACATTGGATCTCGCCGAAGACCTCGACGCGGACCTTCACGAGCTCACCGCAGCGAAACCAGCACGAGTGGCCTGACCCCTCGCCGATCCAGCCCTGACGCGAAGCCGTGACCCGGAACTGCCCCCACGGGATCACCCGACCGCACGGCATCCCAGCACGGGCCTCCGCCCAGGTCGAACTGAAGTTCGTCCCGTCGTGCCACGCGTAACCTCGACACGTGCGCTGGGTAGCCCTCCTCCGAAACGTCAACCAGGGTCAGCGGGGTCACCCGACGACCGCCGACATCCGCGCGGGTTTCGCTGACGCCGGATGCCGTGACGTCGAGCTGCTGCAGAGCAACGGGACTGTTCTGTTCGACGCGGATGATCCGGTCGAAGCTGCCGAGAGGGCGGCCGTGGCGATCGCCGCACGATCGGGAAATCCGCGGGAGGTGTTCTGCATCCCGCTTGCTTCGCTGGCGGAGGTGGTAGACCGGCACAGCGACGCCGTGGACCTCTCTCGATTCGAGTTCACACTTCACGGCGGTGGCGAGCTCGATCTCATGGCTCCCGAGATGACCAAGGAAGCTGACCGGCGCCGCTGCGAGATCGTCGACGCCGGGCCCGGCTGGGCGATCATCTGCAACCGGATCGACGGCGAAGGTCACGCCACCCGCGTCGTCGAGACCCTCACCGGGGGTCCTGCCACCTCCCGAGGGCTGCCCACCCTCACGCGACTGATCAGCCGGTTCGGTGAGTAGCAGACCTGGCTCGCGGCGATCGCAGAAGTGCGACACTGGGCGCATGGTTTCCGTCTACGAGGCTGCGGGTGGCGCCGACGGACTCGAGCGACTGGCCGCCGCGTGGCATACCCGGGTCATCGCCGACGAAGTCGTCAGCCACGCCTTCAGCCATGGCTTTCATCCCGAGCACACGAAGCGACTGGCGGCGTACTGGGCAGAGGCATTAGGAGGACCGGCGACTTTCTCAGCCCTGTACGGCGACGAAACGTCGGTCGTGCGGCTGCACAGCGGCAACGGCGGCCCTCACGACGAGATGGATCGTCGAGCCATCGTCTGCTTCGACCAGGCCCTGATCGACGTCGGTCTCGGCAAAGCAGATCCTGTCGCGCATGTGCTCCACGACTACTTCGCCTGGGCCACGATGACGACGATGTCCCGTTACCAACGCTCCGCAGACGATGTGCCCGACCACCTGGAGATCCCGAAGTGGTCGTGGGCCGGACTCGTCGACCCATCCTGACCAACGACCCAAGCAGAGAGAAACGGTCACATGGATCACCGACCCCCTAGTGCGCCGGCGCGCACGTCACCACACTCGATCCGTTGCGAGGATGCGGTCGTCAAGGACTACAGCCGGGTTGCGCTGAGGAGGGCGTCGTGACAGACATCACCCCCACCGGCGAGGACAAGTGGGCCGGGCACAACATGGCGTTCGAGACTGCGTACCCGTTCGCAGACATCAATCCGACCTTCACCGAGCACTGGTGCTCCGTGTGCGGCAAGGCGTCTCGCTTCCCCGTGGATCAGTTGGTGCAGATCAGGCACCACTGGCGCGGCGAGTCGCAGTGGCGGTCGTACTGCCCCGAGCACGCGAACGGCAAGGAGTGGGAGAAGCACGACCCGACCCGCACCCGTCGCAACGAAGTGATGTGCGACGTGCACTTCATCCTCCACCCCGTCGGCACCGACTGCCCGTCCTGCTCATAGCCGAGAAGAACCCCGCGCACCGCGCTACTGCGTGGCGCACCGACTCGACTCGGACAGCCCGCCGCATCGCTCGCGATCAGCTCGGGCGCCAATGTGAAGGCCGTGGTCAAAGGGAAAAACAACGGTGCCCCTGGAGGGACTCGAACCCCCAACCGTTTCCTTAGGACGGAACTGCTCTTCCATTGAGCTACAGAGGCTGGCGGCATCCATTCTACTGGGAGTCATCGGCGCGCCCCGGCGCATCGGCCTCCGGATCGATGAGCACGACCACCTTGCCGCGGGCGTGACCGCCACCGACATACGAGAGAGCTTCGGGGACCTCGTCCAGGGTGAAGGTGCGGTCGACATGGATGCGCACGGCGCCCGACAGAACCGGCTGCTCGAGCGTCGTGAAGCTCGCAGGTCCCGGGCGCACCGCCAGCACGCCGAGTCGCGCGCCGGTCAGTCGACCCAGGAGTGCGCCGATCGTGACCACCCGCAGCAGTGCCCGTGCGGTGCCCCCGACGATCAGGTAACGGCCCCCCGCGGCCAGAGCCCGGCGGTAGGCGAAGACAGAGCGCCGAGCCACGAGGTCGACGATGACGTCGTACGGCCCGGTCCGGGTGAAGTCCTCGGAGCGGTAGCCGATCACCCGCTCCGCGCCCAGCGAGYGCATGAAGTCGAGCTTCTCGGCGTTGTCGACCCCGGTGACATGCACACCGCCGCGAGCAGCCAGCTGGATCGCGAACATCCCCGAACCGCCTCCCCCGCCGTTCACGAGCATCCGGTCGCCGGGGCGTGCCCGCGCCACTGCCTGTACGGCGATGGCTCCCGCCTGCGGCAGCGTCGAGGCGTCCGAGAAGGAGAGGGCATGAGGCTTGGCTGCGAGGGCTGACTCGGGTGCCAGCGCGTACTGCGCGAAGCCGCCGAGCACCGCAAGGATGTCTCCGTACACGGCGTCGCCGACCGCGAATCTCGACGATCCAGCCCCTAGAGCGACCACCACGCCGGCGATGTCGGATCCCAGAACGTGCCGTCTGGGCCGGAGAAGTCCGCCGAAGCGCGAGTAGGCCGGCGAACCGCGAAGGCCCTCCCAGTCGCTCAGGTTGACCGAGGTCGCGACCACCTTGACCAGCACCTGCCCGCGTCCCGGGGAAGGCATCGACAGGTCCTCGATCGTGATCCGGACGGGTGAACCATAACGGCGGTAGACAGCAGCTTTCACACTCACCACTCCTCGGGCGCCATGGCCCAAACCTTATCGCCAGCACCAGAACAGCCAGTGGCAGACGACAGCGCGGGCCAGTTCATCGTCTGTTCACATCGCATTGATTTCGGGTATGAGCGGCATCGATAGCTTTCGGCTTATGCCCCTTCCTCTCTCCCGCGCTGTCGCGATTCTCGCCACGACAGCTATTGCCGGAGCGCTCGCGATCGCGCTCCCCACGGCCGCCCAAGCCGAAGAACCGACACCCGCCTGGACGAACGTCCACATCAACGAGATCTCCTCCGACAACGGCGCCACGCAGGTCGGCGACGCGATCGAGCTTTACAACAGCAGCGATGCCGTTGTGAGCATCGCCGGCTGGCTGCAGACCGACAGCAGCGCCGCCACCGCCGCCCTGGCGTTCTCCGCGAAGCTCGCGGATGGCACCGTAACCACCGAGATCCCAGCGCACGGCTATGTGTACTTCACCTCGACCAAGGGTCTGGGCAGCGGCGGCGACGGCGTGAAGCTCTACCTCCCCGACGGCGCGAACGGCACCGCCGGCACGCTGGTCGACTCGGCGGTCTATACGGCGGGCGAGGCCGGCACCGACGAAAGCAACAACTTCGGCGCAGGCGCGTTCGCGCGATGCCCGGAGGGCAGCGGCGCGTTCGTCTCGGTCGGAGCCAAGAGCTTCGGCGCGTCGAACGCCACCGCGTGCCTGACGCCACTGACCAACCCCGCGGACAACCCCGTCCCGACGCTCCCGTGCGAGCCGGAGGCGGCGTCCGGCACAGGCGCCCTTCCCGCCGCCGCGGTCGTGCCGGCGGCCTGGCCGGGGAGCGCCGCAGTCGTCGTCGCCGATGCTCAGTGCGCGTGGAAGACGACGACCGGCCCTGAGGGCCGCGACATCAGCGGTCTGATCTTCGACCCGAGCGACGCGAACGTGGTCTACACGGTGAAGAACAAGAGCTGGGTCTTCCGGCTGGTGAAGCAGGGCGGCCTCTGGGTCCCCGACACCAGCAACGGCTGGGGCGCGGGCAAAGAGATCTTCTTCCCCGGCAGCACCGACCCGGTGACGAACCAGCCCGACTCCGAGGGTTTGACGATCGGCGCGGACGGCGCGCTCTACATCACCACCGAGCGCAACAACGCAGCGAACACGATCCCGCTCAACGCGATCCTGCGCTTCGACCCCACCCAGTCCACCACCCAGCTGGTCGCGACCGACGAGTGGAATCTGACCGCGGAGTTCCCCGAGCTGCACGCCGGGAACAAGACCGAAGCGAACCTCGGCTTCGAGGGCGTCGCCTTCGTGCCGGACGCCTACCTGACCGCCAACGGGTTCGTCGACCAGTCGACCGGCAAGACGTACCGGCCGATCGACTACCCGACGCACGGCGGCGGACTGTACTTCGCGGCGCTGGAGAACGACGGAAAGCTGTACGCGTACGCGCTCAGCAGCGACCACTCGTTCCACCGGGTCGCGGTGGTCGACACCGGAATGGGCCATGTCATGGACGTGCAGTTCGACGCGGACACCCAGCGGATCTGGGCGCTGTGCGACAACACGTGCGGGGTCACGACGACGGTGCTGAAGGTGAGCTCGACGGGCACGATCATCCCCGAGGTCGCCTACCGCAAGCCGGCGAGCCTGCCCGTGAACAACATCGAAGGTTTCGCCCTCGCACCGAGCACGACCTGTGTCGACGGCACCAAGGAGGTGCTCTGGGGGGACGACGGCATCTACGGCGCCGGCCCGGGCAGCGCAACCGAAGGGCACGCGCTCTTCAGCGGCCGCATCAGCTGCGACCTGCACCTCGGCGCACAGGGCGTGCCGGCACCGGCCGATTGGGCCAAGACCAAGGTCTACAGCACCGGCGACACGGTGAGCTATGCCGGCAAGGTCTTCGAGGCGCTCTGGTACACCTCGGGCCAGACACCCGGCACGAAGAAGAACGGCGCCTGGGCCGAGATCGCCATCGCCCCCGACGGCAGCACGATCTGGACGTCGACGCGCATCTTCGACACCGGCGACGTGGTGCTCTACCAGGGCAGCACGTTCCAGGCACTGTGGTACACCCGGGGGGATGCCCCCGGTGGCAAGCACAGCCCCTGGAAGCTGATCGGCTGAGCCGGTTGAGGGCGCCCGGCGAACGGCCGGGCGCCCTCCATCTCGCATTCCTCAGCGGAAGTCCCTGGATTGGTGCTGCACCCCCACCCTGAGGTCTTCGAACCCGTCGGCGAGGAGGTTCGTGACGCCTTCGACTGAGCGCTCCAGCATCCCGCGCACGATCAGTGCTGGTGAATCCCGCACGACCCGGCGGTAGCGATTCCACACGCCGACGGAGCAGATGACGTTGACGAGACCGTGCTCGTCTTCGAGATTGAGGAACGTGACCCCGGATGCCGTGGCCGGCCGCTGCCGGTGGGTCACGAGTCCGGCGACTTCGACCCGCCTGCCGGTCTCATGGGCGCGCAGCTCGCTCGAGGTGAGAACCCCTCGCGCGTCGAGCCCGGACCGGTAGTGGGTCATGGGGTGGTCGTCGGTCGAGACCCCGGTCGCCCAGAGGTCGGCGGCCAGCCGCTCGTAGCTCGTCGGATCGGGGAACAGCGGCGGCTGCGCGGCGACGAGCGAATCGGGAAGGTATCTGGCCCGGTCCTCGGCTGCGGAGCCGGCGAGCCAGATCGCCTCACGCCGGGTCAGTCCGAGGCACTCGAACGCCCCCGCGGTGGCGAGCGCCTCCAGCTGCGCCCCGGTCACGTCGGTGCGGCGCACCAGGTCGCGCAGGTCGCGATAGGCGCCACCGCGAGACCGCTCCGCCACGATGCGCTCGGCCACCGCAGCGCCGATGCCCTTCACCCCGCCAAGGCCCAGGCGCACCGCGAACCGGCCGTCGCGGCGATGATCGGCCGACTCGTCGGGGGCGTGCAGGTCGAACTGCCCGACGGGCGGCTGCACGCGGTCGGTGCAGGCATCCATCCCCGTCGACGCACCCCCGGTCGCTGAGCTTGTCGAAGCGTCGGTCGCTGAGCCTGTCGAAGCGTCGACGCCGGACCCTTCGACCAGCTCAGGGACCGGCTCGGGCTCGGGGACCGGCTCGGCAGGAACCGATGAGGGCTCGAGCACCGCCTCGACACCCGAGGCATGCAGGTCGGGTCGGAGCACCTCGACGCCGTGCCGGCGTGCATCGGCCACGAGCGTCGCGGGCGAGTAGAACCCCATCGGCTGGGCCCGCAGCAGCCCGGCGAGGAACGCGCCGGGGTAGTGCAGCTTGATCCAGGAGCTCGCGTAGACCAGCAGTGCGAACGACAGCGAGTGCGACTCCGCAAACCCGAAGTTCGCGAACGCCTGGATCTTCGCGTAGATGTCATCGGCCGCCTGACCGACGATGCCGTTTGTCGCCATGCCCTCGTAGAGTCGCTCGCGCAGCGACTCGATCCGCTCGACCCCGCGCTTGGAGCCCATCGCGCGGCGCAGCAGATCGGCATCCTCCGCGGAGCACTCCCCCACCGCCATGGCCATCTGCATGAGCTGCTCTTGGAAGACGGGGATGCCGAGGGTGCGCTCGAGCACGGGCTCGAGCTTGGGGTGGGCATAGGTGACCGGCTCGCGCCCGAGCTTGCGGCGGACGAACGGGTGCACCGCGCCACCCTGGATGGGCCCTGGCCGGATGAGGGCGATCTGCACGACGAGGTCGTAGAAGCGCCGAGGCTGCAGCCGCGGCAGCAGACCCATCTGCGCGCGCGACTCCACCTGGAACACGCCGATCGAGTCGGCGCGGCAGAGCATGTCGTAGACCGCCTTCTCCTCCTTGGGGATCGTCGAGAGCTCCCACTGCTCCCCCGTCGTGTCGCGGACCATGTCGAAGCAGTACTGCAGGGCGGCCAGCATCCCGAGCCCCAGCAGGTCGAACTTCACGAGCCCCATCCAGGCTGCGTCCTCTTTGTCCCACTGGATCACCGTCCGGTTGGGCATGCGCGCATGCTCGATCGGCACGACCTCTCCGACCGGCCGGTCGGTGAGCACCATGCCGCCGGAGTGGATGCCGAGATGCCGAGGCGCCTTCAGCAGCTCGGTCGCGTACTCCAGGACGAGCGGAGGGATGTCGTGATCCGCTGTGCTCTCGAGCATCGCGCCCCACTGCTCGACCTGCTTCGACCAGGCGTCCTGCTGACCGGGCGAGTGCCCGAGCGCCTTGGCCATGTCGCGCACGGCGTTCTTCGGGCGGTACTGGATGACATTCGCGACCTGCGCGGCACGCTCGCGCCCGTACTCCCCGTACACCCACTGGATGATCTCCTCACGCCGGTCCGAGTCGAAGTCGACGTCGATGTCGGGCTCCTCATCGCGCAGCGAAGAGAGGAACCGCTCGAACGGCAGCTGGTACGCGATCGAGTCGACGGCAGTGATGTCGAGCAGGTAGCAGACGGCACTGTTGGCTGCGGAGCCACGACCTTGGCACAGGATGCCGCGGCGCCGCGCCTCCTGCACGATCCCGTAGACGATCAGGAAGTAGCCGGGAAAGTCCTTCAGCTCGATGACGCCGAGCTCCTTCTCGATGCGCGCCCGATCGTCGGCGGTGAGGTCGGGGTACTTGCGCGGCACCGCCTCCCAGACGAGCTGCCGCAGATACGACATCGGCGTGTGTCCCGCCGGGACGTCCTGCTTGGGCAGTGCGGGCTTGGCCTTGCGCAGCGGGAAGGCGAGCTCGTCGGCGAGGGCGACGGTGCGGGCGACCGCGCCGGGGTAGCGGGCGAAGCGCTCGGTCATCTCGGACCCCGACCGCAGGTGCGCGCCGGCGTGGGCGGGAAGCCACCCGTCGAGCTCGTCGAGCCCCCGGTTCGCCCGCACCGCGGCGACCGCCGCCGCAAGGCGCTCGCGCTCCGGCACGGCGTAGTGCACGTTGTTGGTGGCGAGCACCGGCAGACCCCGCTCGGCGGCGAGTCGGGCGAGGAGGTCGTTCTCGCGCGAATCGAGCGGGCTGCCCTGGTCGATGAGCTCGACGTTGACGGCATCCCTTCCGAACAGCGCGACGAGCCGGTCGAGCTCGCGCCCGGCGCCTGAGGCGCCCTCGGCGGCGAGGGCCAGACGCACCGCGCCCTTGCGGCACCCGGTCAGCACGGCCCAGTCGCCCGCCGCCTGCATGGCGAGTTCATCGAGGTCGTACACCGGCCGGCCCTTCTCGGCACCGTGGAGCTGAGCGTGGGTGAGGGCCGCGGCGAGCCGGTGATAGCCCGTTTCGCCGCGCGCGAGCACGAGCAGGTGACTGCCGACGGGGTCGGGCTCGCCGTTCTGCGGCTTCGTGAGCTCGAGCGAGAGCTCCGCGCCGAACACGGTCTTCAGGCTGAGCGTCTCAGCGGCCTCGGCGAACCGGACGATCCCGTAGAACCCGTCGTGGTCGGTGATCGCGAGGGCGTGCAGCCCCAGCCGCTCGGCCTCCTCGGCGAGATCCTCCGGCGGGGAGGCGCCGTCGAGGAACGAGAACGTCGAGTGCGCGTGCAACTCGGCGTAGGGCACGCTCTCGGCCGGACGCTCGATCACCGGCGCCACATAGGGCCCGCGCTTGCGTGACCACGCGGGACTGTCGCCGCCGTCGGCGCCGGCGGGCGGACCGCCCGGGCGCCGGCGGTCGCTCAGCAGCCGCTCCATCTCGGACCACGGCACGGAGGGATTGTCGAAGCCCATCTCAGGATCCTTCAGTCATAGCGGGCCTCGGCCGTCCACTCGCCGCGCTCCCAGACGAGCAGCCACGCCATTCCCTCGGCATCGACGACCTGGAACCGGTGCGCACGACGCGCCCGCGCGGCATCCCATCCCCGCTCGCTGATCGGCCACGGCCCCGCCCAGCGCTCGATCGCACGGCTGCGGCCGCCCTCGGCGAGCATGGCCGGCGATGCGGTCACCCGGCCTCGCGCATCGACTTCCACCGGGCCGCCGAACTCCGAGGTGACCAGGACTGGGCGCGGCGGCGCGAACACCGCGGTCGGCAGCGGATCGGGCAGACTCCCCGGCCACGGGCTCGTTCTCGCCCTGGCCGGTGTGGCACGGTCTCCCCACGGCACGAGCACCTGCCGCTCGGCGAGCCATCGCCCTCCGCCGATGACCGGGGACACGACGGCGCGATGACCGAGCATCGCCTGCACCCGGGACAGGGCGTGATGCACCCGCTCCTCCGGCCCCGAACCGAAGATGGCGGGGGTGTGATGGGATGCCGCATCCACCGCCTCCGGCGAGATCCGCACGAGCGCCACCCCGCTGCGTAGGCCCTCCGCATCCTCGCCAAGCTGCCATCGCACCCGGTCGACGATCGCAGCCGCGTCGAAGGACCCGGGGTGCAGCCAGACCCGCTCGCTGCGCTCACCGCGGTCGCCGACCAGTTCGACGCGCAGCTCGGTGCAGACCAGGTCGATCGCTCCGAGCCTCGTGAGGAACTCGTCGGCGGCCACCCGCATGCCGAACGCGACCTGATCGGCGATCTCGAGCGGCGGCTCGAACACCACCTCGCGATGCAGCTCGGGCGGTGGAGTGCGCGGCTGGACGGCCCGGGCATCGAGACCCGCGGCGAGGGCGTGCAGACGGATGCCGCGCTCCCCGAACCGCTCCCGCACCCGGTCGGGCTCGAGCGCGCTGAACTCCCCCAGGGTCTGCACTCCGAGCCGGGCGAGCAGGCCGGGCAGCTCAGTCGCCCCACCCTCGGCCGCCACCAGTGTCGCGATCGGCAGCGGGGCGAGAAAGGCCGCGGCCTCTCCGCTCGGGACGACGCAGACCTCGTCGGCTTCGGCCGCGGCGACCCTGGCCGCCTGCTCGGCCGTGAACGGCCCGTCGGCGATGCCGGCCCGCACCCCCACCAGCCCCTGCTCGCCCAGGGCGGCCAGCAGCACACGCGCCGCCTCCCGCTCGCCGCCGTAGTAGCGGGCAGGACCGCGCGCCCTCAGTGCGCACAGCCCTGGGCGCACGAGCTGCACGCCCGGTGCGCGCTCCTCGATGCACGCCACGACGGGCGCGAAGACGCGGTGATCGCGCACATGGTCGGCCGCGACCACCGTGAGCCGCGGGCAGCGCGCCTGCGCATCCCGGCGGCGCTGGCCACGGCGCACCCCGTCGGCGCGTGCGGACGGCGAACAGGCGACGACCTCCCCGTGCTCCAGCACCGCGATCGCCTCAGCGGGATCGCCCGCCCCCTCTCGGGCGAGCGCCGTGACCGGCCAGTCCGGAAACCACAGCACGATGGTGCGCACCGGCACGGCACCCGGGGTATCGCGGGGAGTCTCAGCGCGGATGTCGGAGCGCACTCAACCCACCGCCTCCAGCAGCTCGCCCCGGGACTCCTCCTGGTGCCGCGGACCAGGCAGCGCCGGCTGCACCGACACGACCTTCCGCATCGGCGTCACGGCGGGCTCCCCGCGGGTCTCGGGCACAACCGAGACCTCTCCGCGGGCGCCGGGAAGCAGCATCCGCTGTCGCCGGGGCATCGGCCACCGCCTGCTCGACACCGTCACGGTCACGCTGCGATCGGCGAGGTAGCCGTGACCGCGACCCACGCCGGACCACTGCGGCTCGCCCACGTCGAGCGTCGCCTCGGCCAGCGGCCACGGCCCCTGCACGAGCAGCAC
>NZ_JBFUFC010000075.1:0-17114 GCF_056403635.1 Microbacterium sp. P2_F9
AGGTACGTAGGCACTCGCCCGTCCAGCGCCTCCTGGATCACCGCGAACGTGGAGTCGCCGATACCGGGACGCCGACGGAGGGATGCCGCATCCCGCAGCTGTTCGTCCGTCAACGCCGAGATCGCGTCCGCTGCGGTGCGGAAGGCCTTCGACTTGTATCTCGAAGACCGTTCTCGCTCCAGCAGGGACGCGATCTCGGTGAGCGCGTCGTACGGGTTCATTCCACCCGCCACGCGACGCTCGGCAACGGCTCTAGGCGGTGGTGACGTTCGAGCGCTTCACCACGACCGGCGTATTCGCCAGTCGCACGAAGGCCCAGCCGAACAGGATCGAGAGCACGCCGATCGCCGCCGCGAACAGCGCGACGCCGTAGGCCACGACGGAGGTGAAGAGCGACGCGCGCAGGAAGGAGGCCTGCATCACGGTCGCACGCACCGGGTCGTCCTGGTCGAGCTCGGCGTAGGTCTTTCCGCCGGAGGCTTCCAGCGCGTGGTGGTTGATGATGTCTGCCTGCACGTAGGCGGTCAGCGGGCCGGTGACCTGCTGGCCCTGGAACGCGGCAGCGTCGTCCGGGACAGTGATGTTCTCCGCCGTCAGCTGGTTGGTGACGAGAATCCAGGCGACGATTCCCACGATGATCAGCAGTGCGCCCGCGACGATGCCGAGGATGCCCACCCACTTCACAGGTCCGAGGCTCTTGACGGGCGGTTCGATGGTGTCAGCGGTCGAGGGCGTTGCGTTGCTCATGGAAGTCCTCCTAGGTAGCGGTGCCGTGTGAGGGACACGCTAGCGTCGAGCCGCAGCGACGCGAAAGGTACTCGCCGTGAATATTCATGGTGGGTCATATTCGGCCTTCAGGCCGGGAGACTGCTCGTCGTCAGTGCGCGAACGACTGCGTGGCGGCGATCCACTCATCGAGCTTTGCCGCCGCCGCCCCGGTGTCGACCGCCGCAGCGGCGTCGTCGCGGGCCTCGGCGAGCCGCTCCAGGATGGGTCGCTGCACCTGGGCGGCGTCCAGGAAGAGGCGGTACGAGACGAGGCCGGCGGCCGCGTTCAGCAGCACGATGTCCCGCACCGCTCCCGACTCGCCCGCGAGCACGCGGCGGACGATCGCCGCGTTGTGCGCGGGGTCCCCACCGAGCAGGTCGTCGATGTCGGCGAGGGGGATGCCGATGTMGCGGGGGTCGAGATCGTGCTCGTGCACATCGCCTCGGCTGACTTCCCACAGCCTGCTGTGACCGGTCGTGGTCAGCTCGTCCAGCCCGTCATCGCCGCGGAACACCAGTGCGGTCGCCCCGCGAGTCTGGAACACGCCCGTGATGAGCGGCACGCGGTCGAGCTGCGCGACGCCGAYGGCGTTGGCTTCGGCGCGCGCGGGGTTGCAGAGGGGCCCCAAGAAGTTGAAGACCGTCGGAACGCCCAACTCGGCACGCGTCGGACCGGCATGACGGAAGCCCGGGTGGAACGCCGTCGCGAAGGCGAAGGTGATGCCGGTCCGTGCGAGCGTCTCGGCGACGGCATCGGGGCTGAGCGTCAGGTCGATCCCAAGCGCGGCGAGCACGTCGCTCGAGCCGGAGGCCGAGCTGGCCGCCTTGTTGCCGTGCTTCACGACGGGAACCCCGGATGCCGCGGCCACCACGGCGGCCATCGTCGAGACGTTCACCGTCCCGAAGCGATCGCCTCCGGTGCCGACGATGTCCAGCACCGCCGCGTCCACCGGCAGCGCCAGCGCGGCCTCGAGGATCGCGTCTCGGAAGCCGACGATCTCGTCTACGGTCTCGCCTTTTGCGCGCAGCGCGACCAGGAAACCGGCCAGCTGCGAAGGCGTCGCCTCGCCCGCCATCACGCGCCGCATCGCCCAGGTCGACTCGGACACACTGAGATCCCGCCGCTCGAGCAGCGTCGTGAGGATTCCCGGCCAGGTGTAGAGGTCAGCCATAACCATGAAGCCTAGCCTCGGGACACGGCGGACTCGGAGCACACTCTGGGCGTTCTCTTAGGAGGGCCTAAGTTCGCGCGCAGGCAAATCCGTGCCTCCGGATGCGAAACTCGCGCGCCGAATTCAGCCATAATGGGGAACGTGACGACGACCCCAGCGACCTACTCCCAGGCGATGCGTTCGGTCAAACGGCCCGATCCGGTTGCCGTGGGCACGATCGTATGGCTCGGCAGCGAGGTGATGTTCTTCGCAGGCCTTTTTGCGATCTACTTCACGCTCCGCAGCACATCCCCGGAACTCTGGGCGGCTCGAACCGAACAGCTGAACGTCGGCTACGCCACGGTCAACACGATCATCCTCGTGCTGTCGTCCGTTACGTGCCAGATGGGGGTGTTCGCGGCCGAGCGCTTCCAGCCCTACCGCACCAAGAGCCTCTGGAACCCCCGCACCTGGGGCATGGTCGAGTGGTTCTACCTCACCTTCATCATGGGCGCGGTGTTCGTGTCCGGTCAGGTGTGGGAGTACGCGCAGCTGGTGACGGAAGGGATGCCGATCAGCTCGGATTCCTACGCATCGGCCTTCTACCTCACCACCGGCTTCCACGCCCTGCACGTCACCGGCGGGCTCATCGCCTTCCTCCTCGTGATCGGGCGCGCGTATGCCGTCAAGAACTTCGGGCGCAAGGAGATGACGACCTCCATCGTCGTGTCGTACTACTGGCACTTCGTGGACGTCGTCTGGATCGCCCTGTTCCTTGTCATCTACTTCCWGAAATAGAGCGGAGCTGTAGCCCCACATGGCACGAGAGACGAAGCGCCGCTCACACGGACGCCGCAGCCCCTGGGCAGCGGCAGCACTCATCGGCATCGGACTGCTCCTGACGGGCGGTGTGTACGCCGGAGCCTCCGCGGCAATGGCCGCCACCGAAGACACCAAGGCCCCCACCGCACTGACGGTCGAAGACGGCAAGAAGCTGTTCCAGGCGAACTGCGCGACCTGCCACGGACTCGACCTGCAGGGCACCCAAGCGGCGCCCTCGCTGTACGGCGTCGGCGAGCTGGCAGTCGAATTCCAGGTCTCCACCGGTCGCATGCCCCTGCAGGCGACCGGCCCGCAGGCTCCGGAGAAGCCGGTGCAGTTCACGCATGAGCAGATCCTCGCGATGGCTGCGTACGTGCAGTCCACCTCCCCCGGTCCGACCTACCCGGCCGACGAGACCATCGACGGTGGTGGTGACGTCGCACGAGGCGCCGAGCTGTTCCGCATCAACTGCGCGATGTGCCACAACGTGGCGGCCGCCGGCGGAGCGCTCACCGAGGGCAAGTACGCGCCGCCGCTCACCGAGACGAGCGCGCTGCACATGTACGCCGCCATGGTGACCGGACCGCAGAACATGCCCGTCTTCAACGACATGTACCTCTCCACCGAGGACAAGCGCGACATCATCTCGTCGCTGCTGTTCCAGCAGGAGGCAGTATCGCCTGGTGGCTTCGCGCTCGGTTCGCTGGGTCCGGTGTCGGAGGGTCTGTTCATCTGGATCTTCGGCATCGGCGCGCTGATCGGCATCACGGTGTGGATCACCGCGAAGTCCAACTGACCTGACACCGACGAGAACACGCAAGAGGAGCAGCATGGAACACGAGGACGACCCGCTCGAGCACGAGAGGGCTTCGTGGAAGCCTTCGCGGGGGCTCGCCGTGGTGATCCCCGATCCGGTGCACAACCCCGAGCTTCCGCCGCACCGTGCGCGGATGACCGACAAGGACCCGGCGGCGATGACGCGCGCTGTCCGGACGGTCTACACGCTGTTCTACCTCTCGGTGGCCGCAAGCATCTGGGCCATCGCCGCCTACTTCCTGTTCCCGATCGAAGACGGCGAGCTCGTCAGCGTCCGGTACAACAACCTCTTCATCGGCCTCGGCATCGGCCTGGCGCTCCTCGCACTCGGCCTCGGAGCGATCCACTGGTCGAAGGCGATCATGTCGGACAAGGAGTTCATCGAGCCTCGTCATGCGACCCGAGGTCGCGACGCGACGCGTGCGGCGTCGATCAAGGCCTTCGCCGATGCCAACGAGGAGTCCGGCTTCGGACGCCGCGCGATGGTCCGCAACTCGCTGATCGCGGCCCTCGTGGCCTCCATCGCACCGGGAGTCGTGCTGTTCCGCGGCCTCGCGCCGTTCAGCTCTGCGGAAGACCCCATTGCGGGCGACCCCGTCGCACAGCTGAGCCACACGATGTGGAAAGAGGGGACGCGTCTCGCGCGCGACCCTGAGGGCACCCCGATCCGCGTTGCAGACGTCACGCTCGGATCCGCCATGCACGTCATTCCCGAAGACCTCGCGGCTCTCGGACACAGCGAGGGGTACCTCGAGCAGAAGGCCAAGGCCATCGTCCTGCTTATGCGGCTCCTCCCCGAGGACCTGCAGGAGGCTGCAGACCGCAAGGACTGGTCGTACGACGGCATCGTCGCCTATTCGAAGGTGTGCACGCACGTCGGCTGCCCGGTCGCCCTGTACGAGCAGCAGACCCACCACCTGCTGTGCCCCTGCCATCAGTCGCAGTTCGACGTCACGGACGGCGCGAAGGTCATCTTCGGCCCCGCCGCCCGTCCCCTCCCCCAGCTCCCCATCACGGTGGATGCCGAGGGATACCTGGTCGCCCGCAGCGACTTCACCGAACCCGTCGGCCCGAGTTTCTGGGAGCGCCATTGAGTACCGCAACCGCCACCTCCCGGTTCCAGGCGGAGACGAAGGAGAAGCCGCTCGGCGGCCGCTTCGTCGGCGCCGCGTCGAACTACATCGATGAGCGCACGAGCCTGTCCGGCTTCGTCAAGGAGCTCGGCCGCAAGATCTTCCCCGACCACTGGTCGTTCATGCTCGGTGAGATCGCGCTGTGGAGCTTCGTCGCTGTGCTCCTCTCCGGCACGTTCCTGACGTTCTTCTTCCAGGCTTCGATGGTGCCGACCCACTACGAGGGCGCCTACCTTCCGATGCGCGGCGTGGAGATGTCCGCGGCGCTCGACTCGACGCTCCGACTGTCGTTCGACATCCGCGGCGGATTGCTCGTTCGCCAGATCCACCACTGGGCCGCTCTGGTGTTCGTCGCCGGCATCGGCGTGCACATGCTCCGGGTGTTCTTCACCGGCGCCTTCCGCAAGCCGCGCGAGCTCAACTGGGTGATCGGATTCATCCTGTTCATCCTCGCCATGGGCGAGGGCTTCACGGGCTACTCGCTGCCCGACGACCTGCTCTCCGGCAACGGCCTGCGGATCATCGACGGCATGGTCAAGGGCATCCCGCTCATCGGCACCTGGACCTCCTTCCTGCTGTTCGGCGGGGAGTTCCCGGGCGACCAGATCGTCGGCCGGCTCTACACGCTGCACATCCTGCTGCTGCCCGCGATCCTCGTCGGCCTGCTGCTGCTGCACCTGATGCTCATGGTCATCAACAAGCACACGCAGTTCGCCGGCCCGGCCCGCACGAACAGCAACGTGGTCGGCTACCCGATGATGCCGGTCTACATGTCCAAGATGGGCGGCTTCTTCTTCATCACGTTCGGCGTGATCGTGCTGATCGCCTCGCTCTTCCAGATCAACCCGATCTGGGTCTACGGACCGTACGACCCCTCCCCCGTCTCGGCGGGCACGCAGCCGGACTGGTACATCGGCTTCGCGGATGGCGCGCTGCGTCTGGTGCCGCCGGGGCTCGAGTTCGTGTTCCTCGATCACACGTGGTCGTTCAACATCCTCATTCCGCTCACGGTCATCGGCATCTTCATCGTGCTCGTCCTGCTCTACCCCTTCATCGAGGCGTGGGTCACGGGAGACAAGCGCGAGCACCACATCGCCGAGCGTCCGCGCAACGCCGCCACCCGCACCGCCATCGGCGCCGCCGGTGTCACGTTCTACGCGGTGCTGTGGGCCGCGGCAGCCTCCGACATCATCGCCACGCACTTCTGGCTGACGATGGAAGGCGTGATCCACACCCTGCAGGCGCTGCTGATCGTCGGCCCGGTGATCGCGTACTTCGTGGCCAAGCGCCTGGCGATCGCGCTCCAGAAGAAGGACCGCGAGATCCTGCTGCACGGCTACGAGTCCGGTCGCATCGTCCGCCTCCCCGGTGGGGAGTACATCGAGGTGCACCAGCCCGTCGAGGAGTACGACCGCTTCAAGCTCGTCGACATCGGCGGCTACGAGCCGCTGGTCGTCCGGCCGAACGCGAAGGGTCGCATTCCGTGGCACGAGAACCTGCGCGCCGCGATCTCGCGCTGGTTCTTCGAAGACCGGCTCACCCCGGTCAGCCAGGCTGAGTTCGACGGATCACTGTCGCACCAGCACCACGAGCTCGATCACATCGCGGCGGAGGAAGACCTTGAGATCCAGGGTGCGCACGAGCGCGCTGGGGTCCCGGACGCTCCGCACGTGCCGATCGACGACGGTCACAACAGCGAGGTCCCGGTTCGGCCTTCGAACATCATCGTCCCGGACGATGGCGAGAAGAAGCCGCGCAACCGCGAGAAAGAACCCGGCCAGTAGGCCAGCACACGATCGGATGCCTCGCATCTGAGCCCGCGAGGACTCAGCTGCGGGGCATCCGCCGTTGTGCCCGGCGACTCCGGATTACGGCAGGAATCCACCTCTCACTGTCTGCCGGCCGATGGGGTGCCGCGATCAGCACACCGTACGGTTGAGTGCATGACCGATGCTCTCGAGTACTTCTCCGCCAAGCTCCGCCACGAGACCGACGCGTCCGATGTGTACGCCGCCCAGAAGGCCGGCGAGCAGTTCGTGCTCGTCGATGTGCGGGGCGACGAGGCGTGGGCCCAGGGACGCGTCGCCGGCGCGATCCACGTGCCGTACCGCGACATCGCCGCACGCGCCCCCATCGAGCTCGACGCCGGACTCCCGGTGGTCGTGTACTGCTGGAGCCCGGGCTGCAACGCCGGCGCGAAGGGCGCCCTCGAGTTCGCAAAGCTCGGCTACTCGGTCAAGGAGATGATCGGGGGCTACGAGTACTGGGTGCGCGAGGGTCAGCCGACCGAGAACGACGAGGGGGCACTCCCCCGAGTGTTCGACGCCCAGGTGATGGTGGTGCGGCAGACGCRGTCGGCCTAGGCGGACTCGAGGCCCTCTGCGAATCGCTCCGCCGCCGATCCCGCGAAGGCCGTCTCAGCGGCGCTCAGGCGCGTTCTCGTGGCGACCACGACGTCGCACACCACCGCACTGACGTTGTCACGCGAGCCCGCCTGCAGCGCGAGGTCGACGAGCGCCCGCGCGGCATCACCGACGTCGCCACCGCCCAGCACGACCGCGATCTCCGGCTCCGGCACGTAGTCCGTCAGGCCGTCGCTGCACAGCAGCCACCGATCGCCCTCGCGGCCCTCACGTTCGAGGATGGTGACCGCATCGTCGTCACCGCCGCGGAGCGACGCGGTGATCAGATTGCGATGAGGGTGGGATGCCGCATCCGCCGCCCGCACGATCCCACTGTCGACGAGGAGCTGCACGAATGAATCGTCGCGCGTCTGACGCGTGAGCACGCCGCCCTGCAGCAGGTAGGCGCGCGAGTCACCCGCGTGCGCGAGAATGAGCCCGCCCGCAGTCGAGCTGAACAGCCCGGTGAAGGTCGTAGCCATGCCCTCGAGCGTTCTGTCCCGCTCCACGTGGGCCCGCAGGTCCCAGTTGGCGATGCGCAGGCGCGTGGCGAGCATGTCCCGGTCGAGCGAGCCGGACAGTCCGGCGGCGAGACGATGGACGTAGGCGGCCGACGCGAGATCTCCTGCCGGTCCCCCGCCTACCCCGTCGGCGACACCCGCGCCCCACGAAGCGGTGAACGCGGCATCCTGGTTCACGGCGCGGTACTCGCCGCGTTCCGAGACGGCCGCGGCCCGCAGTGCGAGCGTCACCGAAGGCCGACGATCAGCGTGCGAAGTGACCGCGGTAGTACTCGAAGACCCAGCCGACGATCGCCACGAGGAACACGGCGATGCCGATCGGCATGATCCAGGTTCCGACGGCGAGGCCGATCATGGCGAGCGCTGCCGAGAAGGCAAGGACGATGGGCCACCACGACCAGGGGCTGAATTCGCCGAGCTCCGGGTCGCCGTCGTCGATATCGGCCGTCAGAGTGTCTTCCGGCAGATCGCCACCCTGAGCCTTGTGCACGCGCCCGATGTAGAACGCGATCAGCGCCGACATCAGCGACGTGAAGAACAGGGCGACGGTGCCGACCCACTCGATCCCGTGGTACCACTCGAGGTCGGGATGGGCGATGATGCTCCAGATGGTGTAGATCGTCCCCATCAGGAAGAAGAACCCGACCAGCAGCCACCAGAGGCCGACGTTGGTGCGCACTTACTTCACCTCTCCATGAGCCTCGTCGACGACCGGGGCGTCGGGAGCATCCTTCGCTGACCCGACTCCGACGGGAATTCCCGCCTCCGGGTGATTGAGATCGAACGCCGGGCGCTCGCTGCGGATGCGCGGGATCGACGTGAAGTTGTGGCGGGGCGKCGGGCAGCTGGTCGCCCATTCCAGCGAAGAGCCGTAGCCCCACGGGTCGTTGACGGTCACCAGCGGCGCCTTGCGCGCGGTGATCCAGACATTGAAGAGGAACGGGATCATCGATGCGCCGAGGATGATCGCACCGACCGTCGACACCTGGTTCTGCAGCGTCCAGCCGTCGRCTTCCGAGTAGTCCGCGTAGCGACGCGCCATGCCGTCAACGCCCAACCAGTGCTGGATGAGGAACGTCATGTGGAAGCCGATGAACAGCAGCCAGAAGTGCACGACACCGAGCCGCTCGTTGAGCATGCGGCCGGTCCACTTCGGCCACCAGAAGTAGAAGCCCGCGAACATCGCGAACACGACGGTGCCGAAGACCACGTAGTGGAAGTGCGCCACGATGAAGTAGGAGTCCGAGAGGTGGAAGTCGAGCGGCGGCGAAGCGAGGATGACGCCGGTCAGGCCACCGAAGACGAACGAGACCAGGAACCCGAGCGCGAAGATCATCGGCGTCTCGAAGGTCACCGACCCTCGCCACATCGTGCCTATCCAGTTGAAGATCTTCACCCCGGTGGGCACCGCGATCAGCATCGTCATCAGGGCGAAGAACGGCAGCAGCACCGCGCCGGTGACGTACATGTGGTGCGCCCACACCGCCACGGACAGCGCGGCGATCGCGATCGTCGCGTAGACGAGGGTCTTGTACCCGAAGATCGGCTTGCGGCTGAAGACGGGGATGACCTCGGAGATGATGCCGAAGAACGGCAGCGCGATGATGTACACCTCAGGGTGCCCGAAGAACCAGAACAGGTGCTGCCAGAGCAGCACGCCGCCGTTCGCCGGGTCGTAGATGTGGGCGCCCAGGATGCGGTCGGCCGCAGCGGCGAGGATCGCGGCCGCGAGCACCGGGAACGCCATCAGGATCAGGATGCTGGTGACGAGCGTGTTCCACGTGAAGATCGGCATCCGCCACATGGTCATGCCGGGAGCGCGCAGCGTGATGATCGTCGTGATGAAGTTCACGGCCCCGAGGATCGTGCCGAAACCGCTCATGCCGAGACCGAGCATCCACAGGTTGCCGCCTGGTCCGGGCGAGAAGCTCGCGCCGGCCAGGGGCTGGTACGCGAACCAGCCGAAGGCTGCAGCGCCCTCGGGAGTGAGGAAGCCGGCGACCGCGATGGTCGACCCGAAGAGGAACAGCCAGAACGCGAAGGCGTTCAGACGCGGGAAGGCGACGTCGGGTGCGCCGATCTGAAGGGGCATGAGCGCGTTGGCGAAGCCGGCGAACAGCGGCGTCGCGAACATCAGCAGCATGATCGTGCCGTGCATCGTGAACAGCTGGTTGTACTGATCCTTCGTGGGGACGATCTGCAGCCCCGGCTCGAACAGCTCAGCACGGATGATGAGGGCCATCACACCGCCGAGCATGAAGAACAGCACCGAGGCGATCAGGTACATGTAGCCGATCGTCTTGTGGTCAGTCGAGGTGATCCACTTGACGATGATGTTGCCCTTCTGCTCGACGCGCGTGGCGCTGAGCAGTGCGGCTTGGCGAGGTGGGAGGGTCGTCGGGCGGCCCTGGTTCTCCTGAAGCGGAAGCGTCGTCGCCATGATCACTCGTCTCCCTCAGTGCCCTCGGTGGTCTCCCCCGTGCCGGGGAGATTGCCGAGGCGGTCGTATGCGTCGGTGATGTCACCGGTCTGGTCCTTCGCGCGCAGCGAGGCGAGATAGTCCTCGTACTCGGACTCGCTCACGACCTTGACGTTGAAGAGCATCGCCGAGTGGTACTCGCCGCACAGCTCGGCGCACTTGCCGGCATAGGTGCCTTCGCGCGTCGGCGTGAACGACCAGTAGTTGTCGCGGCCGATGTACATGTCCTTCTTGTAGAGGAAGTCGATGATCCAGAACGAGTGGATGACATCCCGCGACTCGAGCTTGATCTTCACGGTCCTGTCGACCGGGAGGTACAGCGTGGGGAGCTTCGCCTGGTCGATGTCGCCGTTGGGCGCCGGCTCAGCCTGCACACCCATCGTCCACACCGCGTCCGAGCCGTCTTCCTCGTCGCCGTTGTACTGGAAGTCCCACGCCCACTGCTTGCCGATCGCGACGATCGACACGTCCGGGTTCTCGGTCTGGGTCTCGAGGATCGCCTGGTCGCGCACGGTGAAGGCGAAGAAGCCGACCACGAGGATGAACGGCACGATCGTGTAGAAGATCTCGATCGGCATGTTGTAGCGCAGCTGCACCGGAAGGCCGGTCTGCCCGCGGCGCCGGCGATAGACGATCGCCGCCCAGCCCATCAGGCCCCAGGTGATGACTCCGACGACGAGGAGGACGATCCACGAGTTGACCCAGAGACCGGACACCATCTCGGTGTGGTTCGTCGTGGGCGCCTTGTTCTCCTCGAAGCCCGGGAGGAACCCGTTCAACTGGGTCGGAGTGCATCCCGACAGGGCGATCGCAGCAGCGATCCCAGCGGGGACGAGCGCCCAGCGGAGACGACGTTTCGAGGGCACGGTGCACCTTTCGGGTCGCGAGTGTGACTGCCGCAAGTCTAGGGCAACCTCACACCGGATTCAGGCCAACCATCCAGCCCGATTCTGCCTCCGAGGTCGGTTTCAGCCCGCTTTCCCGCGCTTTCCGGGCACGCAGCAGCGCCCCGCACCGCACGAGGCGGGCGAGGCGCTGGACGTCGCGAAGTGCGTCAGTGGAAGCTGTCGCCGCAGGCGCAGCTGCCGGCGGCGTTGGGGTTGTCGATCGTGAACCCCTGCTCCGAGATCGTGTCCTTGAAGTCGATGCTGGCGCCGTCGAGGTACGGCACGCTCATGTCGTCGATGATGACCTCGACACCGTCGAAGTCCACCGTCTTGTCACCGTCGAGATAGCGCTCGTCGAAGTAGAGCTGGTAGATCAGGCCGCTGCATCCACCCGGCTGCACGGCGACGCGCAGACGCAGGTCGTCGCGCCCCTCCTGGCCGAGGAGGTTCTTCACCTTCGCCGCGGCGGCGTCAGTGAGCAGCACCCCGTGGGCGCGGGTGGTCTGGTCGGTCGACAGGGCGGTGTCGGTCATGGCTCTCCTCGCGGTCCGGGCTGCATCGATGGCAGCGGATGCCTCGATTCTACGCGCCCGGATGTGGAACGGGCTCTGCAGCCCGGTGGGTCGAACGCTCAGAGGGTGCGGGCGTCGAGCTTCTCGAGCAGCAGCGCCTCCGCGAGAACCGCGTTTCGGAAGGTCGCGAGGTGCAGCGACTCGTTCGGGCTGTGCGCCCGGGCATGTGGATCCTCGACCCCGGTGACCAGGATCTGGGCGCCGGGGAACTCGCGCACCAGGTCGGCGATGAACGGAATCGATCCGCCCACGCCGATGTCCACGGACTCGACGCCGTAGCCCTCGTGCAGGGCGTCGCGCGCCTCCGCGACGGCCCAGCCGCTTGTGTCTACGAGGAACGGGTTGCCGTAGTCCTGATCGGTGAAGGTGAGCTGAGCGCCGAACGGCGCATGCGCGCGCAGGTGCGCCTCGATCGCCGCGTAGGCGTCCTTCGCCTCCTGTCCAGGCGCCACCCGCGCGCTGATCACGACGATGACCTCCGGGCTGAGGGTGTTGGAGGCGTTGGCGACGCTCGGAGCATCGATTCCGGTCACGGTGATGCTCGGCTTGTTCCAGATGCGGCTGAGGATGGTGCCCGATCCGATCGGGCTGACCTCCACGGGCAGCCCGGCCTCGTCGCGCAGTGTCTCTTCGCTGTAGGGCGGGGTCTCGGCATCCCGCTCCGTGAGTCCTTCGACGGCCACCGCGCCGGTTTCGTCCCAGAGCGTGGCGAGCAGCTTGACGGTGGCCATCATCGCGTCGGGCACCGCTCCCCCGAACATGCCCGAGTGCGAGGCGTGCTCGAGCGTGCGCACGCGCAGCGTGAAGCGGGTGTTGCCGCGCAGCGAGACCGTCAAGGCGGGGGTCTTGTCGTCCCAGTTGCCGGAGTCGGCGACGACGATCACATCGGCGCGCAGGTCGGCGGCGTTGTCGGAGAGGAACTGCGCGAACGAGCGCGACCCGGCCTCCTCCTCGCCCTCGAAGAACAGCACGACGCCGAGGTCGAAGTCCGGTCCGACCGCTTCGGTCAGTGCACGGAGCGCGGCGACGTGCGCCATGACCCCGGCCTTGTCGTCGGCGGCACCGCGGCCGTACAAGCGGCCGCCGCGGATCGTCGGCTCGAAGGGGGGCGACTCCCAGAGCGCCTCGTCGCCGACCGGCTGCACGTCATGGTGGGCGTAGAGCAGGATCGTCGGCCGGCCGTTGCGAGCCGCCCGGGTGGCGAGGACGGCGGGCATTCCCGTCTCGGAGGTGTCGGGGATGGCCGCACGACGGATGTCGACCGTCTCGAAGAGGCCGGTGCTGCGCACGAGTTCGGCCACCGCCTCGGCGCTGCGCTCCACAGCGGCGGGTTCGAACCCGGGGAATGCGATCGAAGGAATGCGCACGAGTGCGCCCAGATCGGCGAGGGCGGACGGGATGCCGGATGCCGCGGCGGCACGCACAGCATCCTGACGGGTGGGGTCGGAGGTCATGCGGGTAATCTTAAGYCCACCCCTACTGCTTGATCGAGGATCTCCCGTGGCCAAAACACCTGCCGCTCCGGCACCGAAAGACGTTCCGACCGACGCGTCGGTCGACTTCACCTCCGGAAAGGGTCACGCGACCCCTTCGCGCGCTGAGCAGGAGGCGGCCCGCAAGCGACCGCTCGTCCCCGACACCAAGGAGGCGAAGGCGCGCGCGAAGGCAGACCTCGCCGCGCAGCGCGACAAGGCACGGGTGGGCATGGCGGCCGGCGACGAGCGCTACCTCACTGCCCGAGACAAGGGCCCGCAGCGCAGGTTCGCCCGGGACTACGTGGACTCGGGCTTCCACCTCGGCGAGGCTGTCATGCCGGCGATGGTGGTCGTGATCCTGGCGACGTTCATCCCGCTCTCCGCGGTGCAGTACTACTCGTTCCTGGGCCTGTGGATGTTCATCTTCCTCGTCGTGGGCGACATGGTCTGGACGTCGTTCCGGGTCAAGAAAGCGGCGCGCGCGAAGTTCGGCGACAAGACCGAGAAGGGCCTCGGCTGGTACGCGGCCATGCGGTCGATCCAGATGCGGTTCCTGCGCCTCCCCAAGCCGCAGGTCGCGCGGCGCTGGCGGAAGACCGCCTAGGCCCTGCTCGCCCGACGGACGAGTCCGCGGTTGATCTGGCGTGCCCAGAGCGGCCCGCGGTACAGGAACGCCGTGTAGCCCTGCACCAGGGTGGCACCGGCTTCGAGGCGCTCACGCACGTCTGCTGCGGTCTCCACTCCGCCGGCGGAGATCACGCAGAACTCCGTCGGGACGACCGATCGCACGATCCGGAGCACCTCGATCGCGCGCGCCTTGAGAGGAGCGCCGGACAGACCGCCCTCCCCCGCCGCCGCGATGACCGATGGCTGGGTCGACAGTCCGTCGCGCAAGACTGTCGTGTTGGTCGCGATAAGGCCGGCCAGGCCCGATGCGACTGCCAGCGAAGCGATCGCGCGAATCTCGTCGTCCGGGAGGTCGGGGGCGATCTTCACGAGGAGCGGCGTCCGGCCCGCGGCATCCCGAACCGCCTCCAGCAGCGGACGGAGCGTCTCGATCGCCTGCAGGCCGCGGAGCCCTGGAGTGTTCGGCGATGACACGTTGACCACGAGGTAGTCGGCGAGCGGGGCGAGCAGCCGAGCGCTCACCACGTAGTCGTCGACGGCGTCGGCGACGTCGACCACGCGGCTCTTGCCGATGTTCACTCCGATCACGGGGCGCTTCGCGTGGCGACGGAGCTTGCGCAGCCGCTCGGCGGCTGCCGCGGCACCACCGTTGTTGAACCCCATCCGGTTGACGACCGCACGGTCGGGGATGAGGCGGAACAGCCGCGGGCGGGGGTTGCCCTCCTGCGCGATCGCGGTCAGCGTGCCCACCTCGATGTGCCCGAATCCCAGTGCGTAGAGGCCCCTGGTCGCCTTCACGTCCTTGTCGAAGCCCGCGGCGACGCCGAACGGCGAATCGAAATCGAGGCCCAGCGCGGACGTGCGCAGCTCCGGGTCTGGTGCGGCCAGGGCGCGCGCGGCCCAGGAGAACGGCGGAACGCCGAGCAGCCGGATCACGATCATCGCGGCGTGATGGGCCGTCTCGGGGTCCATGCGGGAGAGGAGGGTGCGAAAGAGGAAGGGATACATCCCCTCCAGGCTATCCAGGCCCAGCGGTGTCGCCGGCACATCCCGGCGCGAATCCACCCTTACGGCAGTTCGGCGGTGGCGGAATGGTCCAGGCGCAGCTGCGCGATCGCGCTCTCGAAGTCCTCGAGCGAGTCGAATGCCTGATAGACGCTCGCGAAGCGCAGATAGGCGACCTCGTCGAGCTCGCGCAGCGGACCGAGGATCGCCAGCCCGATCTCGTTCGTGTCGACCTGAGACGCACCCGTCTGCCGGACGACCTCTTCGACCCGCTGGGCGAGCACGGCCAGATCACCGTCCGTGACCGGGCGACCCTGACACGCCTTGCGCACGCCCGAGATGACCTTCTCGCGACTGAACGGCTCGATCACGCCGCTGCGCTTGATGACGTTCAGGCTCGCGGTCTCGATCGTCGAGAAGCGACCGCCGCATTCGGGACACTGCCGCCGGCGCCGGATGCTGAGCCCATCGTCGCTCGTCCGGGAGTCGATGACACGCGAATCGGGGTGGCGACAGAACGGGCAGTACATGGCACCGACAGACTACGCCTCGAAGCGGGCCTCGACCGCTTCGCCGTGCGCGGGCAGCTGTTCCGCCCCCGCCAGCGTGACGATCGCGTCGCGGACGCTGCCGAGCGCCGCCCGGTCGTATTCGATGACCTGCTGGGGCCGCAGGAACGTCGCAGCCGAGAGTCCGGGCGAGTAGCGCGCCTGACCGCCGGTCGGGAGCACATGGTTGCTGCCCGCCAGGTAGTCACCGAGACTGACCGGCGAGTCCGGACCGACGAACACGGCGCCGGCGTGGACGAAGTCCTCGGGGCGCGGATCCGTCACCTGCAGTTCGAGGTGCTCGGGCGCGTAAGCGTTGCTGAACGCCGTCGCCGCGGCCAGGTCATCGACGAGGACGATCGCCGACTGTGGGCCCGCCAGGGCGATGGCCACACGCTCCGCGTGCCGCGTGCGCGGCGCCCGGACCGCGACTTCGCGGGCGACGGCCTCGGCGAGCTCCTCCGAGTCGGTGACGAGCACCGCCGCGGCCTGCTCGTCGTGCTCGGCCTGGCTGATCAGATCGGCGGCGACCAGGCGCGCGTCCGCTGCGGCGTCAGCGACGATGAGGATCTCGGTGGCGCCGGCCTCGGCATCCGTCCCCACCACACCCGCGACGACGCGCTTGGCGGCCGCGACGAAGTTGTTGCCGGGTCCGCTGACGACATCCACCCGTTCGAGAGCGATACCGGGAACCCCGTATGCGAAGGCGCCGATCGCTCCGGCCCCGCCCATGGCGTACACCTCGGCAACGCCGAGGAGCCGCGCCGCAGCCAGGATCACGGGGTGCACCCGGCCGTTGTGCTCACGTTGCGGCGGCGAGGCGAGCGCCACTTCGACGACACCCGCGACCTGCGCGGGCACGACGTTCATGATGACGCTCGACGGGTACACCGCCTTGCCGCCCGGCACATACACGCCGACCCGGCGCACCGGCTGCCACCGCTGCCAGACGCGCGCGCCCGGACCGAGTTCGGTCAGCGCGGGCGCGGGCACCTGGGCGGCGGAAGCCGCGCGCACGCGGTGAATGGCCTCTTCGAGGGCCGCCCGCACGGCCGGGTCCAGCCCGGCGAGCGCTTCGTCAAGATGCGCCGCGGGCACGCGCAGGTCGTGTCCGACGGCTCCATCGAAGCGCTCCGCCTGGTCGCGCAACGCCGTCTCGCCCTCCCGGGCGACGTCGGCGACGAGGCGAGCCGCGGTGGTCAGAGCTTCCTCGCGGGCGGCGGCGGCGCGCGGAACGGTCGCCAGCAGTTCGGCCGCCGAAAGCGCGCGGCCGCGCAGATCAATGGTGCGGAGCATCCGATTACGTTATCGCGAGCCGGAGTGCCCGGCCCGCGAATCAGCCCCGAGTGACGCCGGCCAGATCGTGGAGGTAGCCGACCCGGCCATCCTCGTCGCGGATGACGAAGCTCTCTCCGCGATCCTCGATCGCCAGTGCCCACGCGCTCGGACCGATGCGGAAGATCGGGATGCCGTTCTCGTCGACGACGTCGCGGTCCTCGGGAGCCAGCGCCCAGAACGCCTGCTGACGCACCGGCTCGGGCGCGGGGGCCGGCTCGTACGACCTGCGCGTCTGCGGCGCCCATTCGGCGTCGACTGCGGTCACCGCCGTCTCGGCTGCGGCAGCGGCCACCGGCGCACCGGCGTACTCCCCCGCGTAGTCGGCCTCCGGCTGAACGGGCGCCTCATCCGCGCGGTCCTCGGCCGGTTCGGGCGCCGGCTCCTCGGCCGCCACTCGGGGCGCGGGCGCAGGGCGCGGCGCGATCGGACGAAGCGGACGGGCGTGCGTGTGGGCTGTGACTTCGGGGCGGTGGCGGAAGTCTTCGCACAGCACCGGGATGAACCGGGCGCCGACCGTCAGGACGACGCCGGCCAGCATGAGCACGAACTCGACCCACATCACCCAGGAGCG